>DAOWJG010000193.1 GCA_030640485.1 Dehalococcoidales bacterium
AGAATAGTAAGGTTAGCCAGACCCAGGAAATCCATCTTGAGCAGCCCAATGCGGGCAATGTCTTCCATACCAAATTGGGTCATAACCGCTTCCTGAGCGTTGCCCTTGCTTGCCCTCTGCAGCGGGACATATTTAGTGAGGGGTTCCCTAGATATAACCACGCCGGCGGCATGGGTGCTGGCATGGCGAGCGATACCCTCTACTTTCCGAGCCGAATCAACCAGATTGCGAATTATGGCATCTTCGTGATAAATATTTCTGAATTCACTATTCTCCTCCAGGGCCCGAGATAAGATCATACCCGGGGCAAAAGGAACCAGTCTGGCAACACGGTCAACATCACTGTAGGACATAGCCAAAGCCCGCCCCACATCCCTGAGGGCAGCCCTGGCCCCCAGCGTGCCGAAGGTAATAATCTGAGCCACGTGGTCTGGCCCATATTTCTGTGACACATAGCTAATGACCTCGTCACGGCGCTCATCCTCAAAATCCAAATCTATATCGGGCATCTCTTTACGCTCCACATTAAGAAAGCGCTCAAAGACCAGCTCATGCTCAACAGGGTCAATCCCGGTAATGCCCAGGCAGTAAAGGACAATACTGGCGGCGGCGCTACCCCTAACCCCAAACAGGATGTTGCGCTTCTTGGTGAATGAAATGATGTCCCAGACAACGAGGAAGTAGCTGGCAAACTGGGTCTTTCTGATTACCTCTAACTCATAGTCAAGGCGCTCGGTTATCTCCGGAGTCGGCTGGGGATAGCGCTGAGACAAACCCTCATAACAGAGGTCAGCCAAGAACTGGTTGGCAGTTTTCCCTTGCGGTAACGCTATCTCCGGGAGATAAAGCCGCCCAAAATCAAGTTCAAGGTTACACATGGCCGCAATGTGCTCGGTGTTCTCCAGTGCCTGAGGAATATCACGGTAGAGCTCAGCCATCTCCTCGGGGCTCTTAAGGTAAAAGAAATCCCCCGGCATCTTAAACCTCTTCTCATCATAGATAGAAGTATTCCTCCCGATACACAGCAACAGGTCGTGGACTTGAGCATCCTCCCGATTTATATAGTGGGTATCATTAGTGGCTACCAAGGGGATATCCAGCTCACGGCTCATAGGGATGAGAACCTGATTTATCGACTCCAGTTCAGTGATGGGATGTCTCTGTATTTCCAGATAGAAATCACCCAATACCTGCTTATACCACAAGGCAGCCTTTTTTGCCTCATCAAGGCGTCCTCCCAGAACCAAGTGCGGCACCTCACCACCAAGACAGGCAGAGAGACCAATAAGCCCCTGGTGAAACTCCGTAAGCAGCTCTTTATCTATCCTCGGCTTATAATAGAAACCGTCAAGGTGAGCTTTAGTGACGAGCTGTATTAAATTCTGGTATCCTGTCGGGTCCTTGGCTAGCAGAATCAGGTGATAGTAGTCTTTGTCCCTGGCATTACGGTCAAGGCGGCTATTAGGGGCAACATAAACCTCGCAGCCGATAATAGGCTTAATGCCAATCTCCTTAGCAGCGGTATAAAACTCAATGGCGCCATACAGAACCCCGTGGTCGGTTATCGCCAGGCTGTCCATTCCCAGCTCCTGGGCTCGTTCAACCAGTCGGGGAATACGGCACATACCATCAAGTAAGCTATACTCGGTATGAATATGGAGGTGAGTGAACATACTACCCTCTAGCAATGGAAATTCGCTTAATATTATAGCACAGGGCTAGTTTTTGGAGTATTCTTTTTAGCCTTAACCGTGTAAAATAAAGATAATTTAGATTGGAGACAAACTTTGAAAATCCTGGGCACTATTGCTAAATGGCTATTTATCCTAAGTTTACCCGCCCTGCTGATAACAGCTACCATTGCCTTTGAGTTTAACAGCCTCTGGCTCTACAAGAACGGCTTTGAGAAATATAACGTCAGCCAGACTACGGGTCTATCTGAGGCAGAGCTGGAGACGGCAGCCAGCGGGCTAATCAGCTATTTTAACTCTGGTGAGGAGTATATTAGCCTGACCGTGGTCAAGGATGGCCAGCCATTTGAGCTCTTTAACCAGCGGGAGGTAGCCCACCTCAAGGATGTTAAGGCGCTGATTCAGCTAAATTCTCGCCTGTTACTGGGGACGGCAATTTATGTCGGGGTTTATGCCGGGATTTGCCTCTTCTGGCGAAGAAAAAGATACCAGCGGCGGCTGGCTTGGGGAACGGTTATCGGCAGCAGTATTGCCCTGGGCATGATAATCGCTATGGGGATAGGCTCCATGGTACTGGACTTCAACCAGCTATTCCTCCAGTTTCACTTTCTGGCCTTCACCAACGAGCTGTGGATGCTTGACCCGACTAAAGACTACCTGATAATGCTCTTCCCCGAGGGCTTCTGGTATGATACCGCCATGCTCTTTGGCCAGATAACCGCCGGGGCGGCGGCAACTCTGGGTCGCGTGGCTGGGGGTTATCTACGGACTACGAGAAAGAAGGGCTAAATCTCAGGAAGACCACCCCAAAATAGTCCTTAAGCATCGTTTATTCTTCCGAAATTACATAGCCCGCAACTCTATGGAAATAATCTTCTGTATCCTTCTTACCTGTAAGATACCCAAGAAATCTAACCGAACTCATAAAAACAAGTAGACTATGAAAGGACGAGAATATTAAATGAGCCTCGTTTGCTTTTAAGCTTTGGAT
>DAOWJG010000194.1 GCA_030640485.1 Dehalococcoidales bacterium
AGCCGGCTTTTCAGCTTTTCGATCAGGACAGGCCTGATTAGGAGGAGGAGAAAGAAGTAGCCACCAGCGGCTACGCCAATAGCCAGCCCCAATACGACTTTGCTGATGGTGGCGATGGAAACGGGAACCTGCTGGGCCAGATAAACAGTGGCTACACCCAGGGCTGCGGTAAGTCCTACGGTAGCTCCTATTCTTACTGTCTGGGTTTTCAGCTTTTGGGTCAGGCCGGGCCTGACCAGGAGACGGAGAAGAAAAAAGTAGCCACTAATGGTTAAGCCAATAGCCAGCCCCGATACGACCTTGCTGACGGTAGCGACGGAGCCGGGAATATTCCAGGTCAGACGGAAAACCACCGCACTAAAAATAATGGTAAGGGGCAGTATAGCCCAAATTCGTAAAGGTAATTTCCTTAGCCTTTTCATCCTTCCCCTTTATATAGGTTCCCCACTAACTGTGAGATTGTATTAATCCGCTTTCCCTCTTAACATCGCCCACAGAGCAATTTCAGTACCGGGGACTAGAACCTCCGCAACTACCTTAAATCCATAGTGCTGGTAGATAGATACGTTCTTCCCATTTTGGGTCTCAAGATAGCACGGCAAATGCTCATCATCCAATCTGGCAAGCATGGCTCTTAACAGATTGCCGGCATATCCCTTCCCCTGGAAGAGAGGGTCTACACCGAGAAGCAGCAAATACCAATGCCGGAAAGGTGCGTGGCGCTTGCGCAGCGACGAAATAGAATTTAGAGCCGGTAACCTTTGTATCAAATCCCCCCCTAACTTGGGTAAGAGGGAAAGCCCGCCATTCCGCATTACTCTCCGCAGCGTCATATCAGCTTTCTCTGAAGGCAGCCACACAGCAACCCCTTCCAGATTAGGGGATGTGGTATAGACTTCGCCATACAAAACACCGAAACGGGTCGAAAACTCAAAAATATAGGGCAGCAGTTTGCCTCTCCGGGACCCGTCGGGAATAAGATAGACACTGAACGGGTCATCATAAAACGCCCGGGCAAGCATGGCACCGACCGATTTAATCTGAGACCTCTCCAGTCTCACCAGACTGTTTAAACCGTCCGCCATAGATATTTATTCTCCCGGCTATCTACTTTAGGCTACCGCAAACATTCAACAGGGCCCAGTGCCTCCACTTACTGGGTTAAGGGGAATCTAGAGGGGCTTCGCCCCTTCAAAATCTTGCCTTCCCTTTTCCTTTTACAGAGAAGGAGATAAAGCGGGTAAGGTAGTAATCTTTAGACCCACCTCGTTCTCTTGCTTCGGCTCTTGGCTGAACTAAGGCTGGGTAGATGCTCATCCACCAACGAGGACTCCACCAGCTGCCAGAAGTTTTCTCTATCGGCATTGGTGACTACCGCCTGCTCGTGGGCTTCGCTTAGGGCTACCGGGTATCCCTGCCCCCGCTGGCACTGGTCAAGGACAAGAGAATGCACCAGACTCAGCCGGTTCTCATCCCGGGCTACCCAGCGCGGCATCTCAATGCGGGCAACCTCATCATCCACCCTGAGGTAGCAGAAATAGACCTGGTGCCCCCCGTAGTGCTTGCCCACTATTTTTGAGCCGCTGGTAAAAAGCGCTGACCTTTCCCCCTGACCCAGTAAATTCAGGAATATATCCCTGTCTCGAACACCGGCTACCGCTTCGCATTCATTTGTTTCGCAGGCCTGACAATGGCGGTCAGTGTCAAGAATTTCATGGGGGCAAAGAGCCACCCGCAGGGCGTTGACGACCTCGGTGCTGCGAGGAAAGCTGATGTAGCTGGCGAGAGCTACCTGCCGACCACTATCATTAAGCCTTTCTATCTGGGTAAGGTAGCTTAAGAAGCCCTTGTCCAGTAGCGCCTCAGTGACAAAGTCGGGGTAGGCTTCCAACCCCCAGAGAACAAGCGAGCCATCAACCAGTGCCAGGCTCGGACTTCCCGGGGATAACTCCGAGGCCAGTTTGGCCAGCCGGCAGCACTCATCAACACTGCGCTTAATACCCAGAAGGGTGCCTTCTATCGGCTGCTCACGGCCTCTAACACCACTCGGGGTGATAACCATCTCTTCCTCCCCGGAATAGAGACTGGGGAAGCTATCCAGGGTAGCACTGGAGGTGCTGCCATAATGAAGAACGACGGCGCCGATGTTAATCAGGTAGCACCTGGTTGACCGGTGCCGGTCAACCGCAATATGGGAGCCATCAGTAGCCAGGATTGTGAATTCGGCCGGGGACGGCGGCGGTTGATAGCAGCGGTCAAGCCCGTCCGCCAGACCCGCCACCAGCCAGGTAGTCCTACTCGAGGTAATCTTCCGAGTTAGGCAATCCAGGTTACCAGCTTGGCTATGAAGAACATTCAGGGCCTGCTGGAGACGCCTTTGCCGTTCCGCACCCTCAGCCTTCAGCCCGGCTACCATACCACCCACCTGGGGGAACACCTTATCTAAATCTAAAGGCATCTCTAAAGCCTCTCTTTATTTATAGCTAGCCCGAAGTCAGTATATACTCGAAGTGTTTATAAAAAATTATTTTGTTGACCGGTTAATCCACTCTAGAAAGTCGGGGTAACCCCTTTCTATGGGTAAGCAGACAATACACGGGACTTCATATGAATGTAGTTCTTTCACCCGGCTAATGACCTCATCGACCAGCTCAGCCTTTGTTTTAACCAGCATCGCCACTTCAGTCTCCTGGCTAATTTCCCCCTGCCACCAGCAAATAGACTTAATGGGATGGATGTTAACGCAGGCAACCAACCTTTCGCTGACCAGCGCCCTGCCTATCTCCCTGGCTTCTTCTTCGTCCTTAGTGGTGATGTAAATTAAGCAGTAGTGTACCATCTCTTAAGAGTACCACAGCTTGAGGAGCTGGATGTGTTTCTTGTCCCTTGCCGTAACGCTTTCCGCCTGACCCTCTTCAAAATAACTAACGTCATATTTAAAAAAACCCTTCCCGCTTTTCAACCCCAGCTCCCCAGCCGCCACCATTTTTTTAAGTTCCTCAGGTGGTTCGTGGACATCGCTAATCACCTTAAGCAATCGGCTGGTAAAATTATAGAATATATCGAGACCACCTAAATCAGCGGTTGCTAGAGGTCCAATCGCCGCCCAGCGAAAACCAAGACTGGTTTTCATCAGGAGGTCAATGTCCTCAGCGCTGGCAATTCCCTGTTGCCACAGTGACCATACCTCACGCATCATCGCCGCCTGCAGACGATTAAGGATAAAGCCGGGAATTTCCCGCATGATTCTTACCGGCACCTTCTTGATCTTCCTAAGCAAATCATAAGCCAGCTCCATGGTCTCATCAGAGGTCCCCTCACCCCGTACCACCTCAACTGCCGGTACCAGATGGGGTGGGTTCACCCAGTGGGTAATAACTGTCTTGCCCCTTCTTTGACACTGAGAGGCAATATCTTGTAGCAGCAGTGCCGATGTGCTACTGGCTAGGATAGTATGCCCGGGACACAGGATATCAAGGTCGCTAAAAAGCTTTCTCTTTACCTCGATATCCTCCCAGACCGCTTCGGTAACAAAGTCGGCATCCTTCACTGCCTCTTTGAGGTCAGTGGTAGTGGTGATGCGAGATAGCGTGGTCTCAATCATATCCTGAGAAATTAGCTCATTCTCGGCGAAGGTCTTAAGTTCACCCCTGATGTGAGCCATGGCATTATTGAGAATCGCCTCGCTTAAATCATTCAAGACCACCCGATAGCCACGCAGGGCGTAGGTGAGACCAATGCCATGTCCCATAGTACCAACTCCAATAACGCTTATATTTTTAATATCTTCTAACTGCACCTTTGGCCTCCCGTCTTGATTGTTCTATTATATCATCTATGCTCGCAAAAACAATTTCTTTTATGAGGGCTTCTCCCATATAAATCGCTCTGCCTTAAGGTGAGCATCACCAATAATCAGTGTTATAATAAACCCCGAAGCTCATTATCAGGGAAGGTTAAAAGCTATCCCTTTAATAAAGGTGTTCTGTGATTCCATTTTTATCCAGCGTAGCCGTAATTTCGTTGTCTGGGGTAATGATGCCGGGCCCCATGTTTGCCGTTGCCGTAACCAGGAGCTATCGGTCCCAGTTTGCCGGCACCAAGATGGCTCTGGGGCATGCTATCGTAGAAATTCCACTGATGTTACTCATTTATTTTGGCCTGGCTCAATTCTTTGATGAAAAGCCGGTCCAAATCGCCCTGTACCTGGTGGGTGGGTCAATATTAGTGTGGATGGGTACTTCTATGTTCCGCAAAAGGAACCAGTCTGTAAACAAGGCCAGGGATCTACCCTATAACTCAGTTCTGGCCGGAGTAATTACCAGTGCTGCCAACCCACTCTTTTTCCTGTGGTGGGCAGTCGTAGGCAGTATGCTTATCATGAAATCCCTGAGCTTTGGCTTAACTGGATTTGTTCTGCTTATCACCGTTCATCTACTGTGTGATTTCGGCTGGCTATCTTTTATTTCGGTTATTATCCACCGGACAAAATCAATGTGGCGAAAAAAATTTCAGGAGGGGCTACTTATCACCTGTAGCTTCTTACTTATCGGGTTCGGGGCTTGGTTCCTATCGTCAGGCATCAGATTGGTGATTTAGTCACCCACTGTTATTATCTTTAAGAAATCACATCTGCTATCATTTAAGCCAGGTAACTTTAGTAAAAAGGAAGTAGTTATGAAGGTAGGCTATGTTTACGACCCCATCTATCTAAAGCACGACACCGGACAGCATGTGGAAAATGCTCAGCGGTTGAGGGCGATAATCTCCCATCTAGAGGAGACCGGGCTTAAACAAAAGCTATCACACATCCCGCCTCGAGTAGCCACTACTGAAGAGATAGCCCTGGTGCATGATAAGCATCATATCGCCCACGTTCAGGCGGTAGCGAAAGGGGGCGGTGGCTGGCTGGATGCTGATACCGTAATGTCGGCCGGCTCCTATCAGGCGGCACTTTACGCCGCCGGTGGTCTCATTAGAGCCACCGAGGTGGTTATAAATGAAGGGGGCAGCGCCTTTGCCCTGGTCCGACCCCCGGGGCACCATGCCACCGCCACCCAGGCTATGGGCTTCTGTCTCTTTAATAATGTGGCTATTGCGGCTAAGTATGCTCTAAATAAATTTAAACTAGACCACCTGGCAATTATTGATTTTGATGTGCATCACGGTAATGGCACACAGGGCACTTTCTATGATGACCCCCGCCTGCTTTACGTATCGACTCATGAGTTTCCCCTTTATCCGGGAACGGGTAGCATTGAGGAAATTGGTAGTGGGGACGGTAAGGGAACCGCGGTTAACATACCATTACCGGCAGGTAGTGGGGATGCTGAGTATCTAGAGGTCTTCGAGCAGATAATCATCCCGGCAGTCAAGCGTTTTAGCCCTCAGC
>DAOWJG010000209.1 GCA_030640485.1 Dehalococcoidales bacterium
AAGCCCCGTGTCCTCTATAGCCTGCCAGATAACCCTTTCCGTTAACCGGGTAAAACCGGCGATATCAATCATATCATCCACCCTAGCGTGAAATGCCATCTGGGGGATATCTATATCAAGCTGTTCATTGCGCAGTGATGTTATCCTAATCATATCGCCTAGTTTATATCTAACAAACGGTCCACCGTAAAAATTGGTAATTACCAGTTCGTAATTCTCTTCCGGCCTAACCTCGTCTAGAAGCAGGGTCTCTGGCTGATAACTGGGGTCAGCTCTGGATTTCAGGCTTTCTTCCTCGGGAATAAACTCAAAGAAGTTGAGGTGAGGTATGAAAGTCATCCCCTGGTAATCCCAGGTTTGTGTCGCCATAATTATGCCCTCGGTGCCACCATAGACATCCAAAGGGTAACGGCCCCACATCTCCTTGACCCTTTCCCTAAATACGGAGCCATCGGAGCCGGTTGAGATTAAACCCTTAAGCCTCCAGATATCCCGGGGCAGTATACTACGGCGGGCCAGTTTACTTTTCATTAGTCCTTTTAGTAGCCGGGATAGAGTTTTGGGCCTGCCCAACAGCGGTTTAATATCAATACTCCTATTTCCTTGGCTGAAATGCTCGCCTATGGCTACCAGTACACTGGACATGGCGAAAAATAGGTCTAGTCCCTCGAATATAGCCAATTTGAAACCGAGTTGCACCCTGTCCTCAAAGGACATACCTTCGGCGGCCTCTAGTGGTGGTAGAAAATCAAATACCTCATAAGGGGCAGCGTGGATCAGCGCCCCGGTAGTGTAGGGTGGTGGGGCTAGGGCGTAAAGAAATTTGTCCTTTCTCTTGTAGGCAATCTCACCCCTCTCCTTGCAGCAAGAAAAAGCGAGGCAGGCAAACAGCATGGCTCGGATTTCGTCAAACTGTCGGGCAGTAACCGGAGCCCACTTGAAGGGATACTCACCAGACCGACCTGAAGTATGCTGCCAAAAGAGTGGTTTCGCCGGTAGGGCACGCTCATTTTTGGTCAGGAGAAATGGTTCATAATTATCATAGGTCGTTAGTGGTACCTGCCTCCGGAATTCTTCTACAGTTTCGGGCTCAGCCCCACGCATGATACTCCTGCCCAGCTTACACTTCCTAAGTAACCCTATCTGCTCCAGTAACAGCCGTCGCTGAATACCCATGCATTCCTCTAAGCTCAGGTCAATAAAGCCGCAACACCTTTGCCATAGCTCCGCGTTTTTACCTTGAACAATTAATTCTGCTTCTTTACTCACTGTTATATAACCTCCTTGAGTCAAATTATTAAGACTTAGCCTGCCCTAAAGAATGCAGGAAAGCGTTGACACTCCTTCTGTTTGGTAGCAACATTGGTGTTTCCTGTCGGTAGCTATCGTAGCCGTCAAACATCCGGCCAAAGACAAACTTATCCTGAATAACTACCAGCAGGATATCCAGCAGAATGAATACCGGAGCGGCTACAAGCAGCAGGCTGGACCTTGAAACCGGGATTAGCGACAGTATAAAAAGGCTGAACCAGAGAACGCCGGGATGACGGACCAGAGCATATACCCCAGTTGTTATTAACTTATCGCCAACACCCGTGGCAATATATGTCCTGCGAAAGGGAAGATTAATAAACAGGGAATACACTAATAAGGGGAGGGACACACCAAGCCCTGCCCAACCCAACCAGGTCAGCCAGCTGGGTAATAGTAGCTTATCGGGAGCCAGACATATCATTACTAGCGAGTAAATTAGCAAGCCACTACCTAAAGCCCAGGTGACTGGCTTCGCCCTGGGAATCCTTTTCAGGGAGACAATATCAAAGAGGTGTATTACTACGAAACCAAGAGTCCCAATAACGATATAGATCATAATACCTTCCCTTAACTAACTATTACGGATTATGGGATAGATGGGAAGGTATTGGGTTCTAGAACAATGTTCTATACCATAAATCACTATAAGTTAGCTAAAATAATTAAAGCTAATCTAAAAAACTACCCCCCTCCTTAAAAGGAGGGGGGTTAAAACGACCTTTTCGCGAAAATTAAAGCTTTAATGGTGCTTGAGAAGTACGCCGGTTAATAGACTACTTCCATTTAATCGTGGCCCGTTTACTCTTATCTTCAGAGGCTAAGTCATCTTCAAGCTCTCGCAGCCTGCTACTTAGCTCTTCAAATTCAGTTTTGGGTGACTGTTTACCCAGCTCAAGACCGTAGCTGACAAAGAAATCAAGAGCTCTTTTCATGAGACTCTTCATATCCTGCTCAAAAATATGGATTTCTTCTCTGGTTACATACTTTTCTTTTATACCCTTCGGCTCTTTGGTCTCTTCTTTTAGCTGGCTATCCATCAGGAAATCGATAAACTCCGCCTGACTCATATCTCCGCGATTTTCATTAATTCTCTTAGCCAGCTCTGCCGGCACTATCAGCATTCTCTTTTCCGCCATAAATCTGCTCCTTCGCTTGTTACCATCCATCACTAGTAGTGTTTGAAATATTAAAGCAAATCTTCGCTCTACCGCCTTACTGATAAATAATGGGCGAGCGCTTAATTTGCCTCTCTTCATACCCTATTTAGTAATTCTCAAAACCTAAAGGTTACTCCCCTCTTTGAACTCAAGCACCTCCAGAATATTATCTATATCCCTTAGTAGTCTGAGCCCTTTCCTGGTTACTCTATAGGTCACTACTGGATTTCCCACCGTTACCTTATCTATCAGCCTTAACTCAAGCAGGAATTTAAGATACTTTTGTAGCTGGAAATAACTCATATTGGCGCTGTACATTATCTCCGTCTTGCCAGCTTCACCCAGCCTCAACATATCGGCGATTACTTCAATACTTGACCTTCGATGTTCCACCCGTATTACCTACTAACTAATACTTTTGACCTAATACTATTATACTATAATTCGCCAAATGACGAATGTCAATACCCTGAAACAATAATACAGGAACTTGTCGGGACGTAAACTAATAACGCAGCAGTTAGAATAGTCCCAGATACCAGTTGAGGATGTTAGTCCCCCAGAGCAGGGTAACTATGGTGGCTAAAGAAAGGGCGGGTCCGAAAGGAATGGCCTCTTTTCGCTTCTTCTTCTTGAGCAGGAGTAGACCCACGGCTACTAAACCACCGAAAATTGACGCCATAATGAGAGTAAAAAACACCAGGGGAAAGCCAATAACCAAACCTATCAGGGCCGCCATCTTAACATCTCCCCACCCCATACCACCCCTGGAAACAAGAACTATTAGTAACGATATTCCCAGTCCAATGGCACCACCAATTGCAGCCTGAGCAATCCCCGGTGGCAGGAGCACGAGACTGTTCCCCAGCAGGAAAATACTGATGCTACCCGGTAAGAATATACCAATGAGTATGGCGGCTATCATACTCGGGTACACAATCTTGTTGAGGATAAGCCCTCGCTCCCAATCAATAACCATAAGCACGATAAACAGACAGCCGTAGCCGGCGGTAATCCCTAATCCAGCACTCAAACCATAGCTCCAGTAGAGGTAGGCAAATAGGGCCCCGGTGCCAATTTCTACCCACAGCAGACGCTTGGGGATATGAATCCGACAATAGCGGCAACGACCACGCAGCCACAAATAGCTAAAAACAGGGATGAGGTCTTTTACCGCCAGGCGATGACGGCAGGAGGGACAATGAGAGGGTGGGAAGAAAAGCGACTCATTATTGGGCAAACGGTCAATACAGACATTGAGGAAACTAGCCACAACCATCCCCAGTATGGCGAAAACGGCTATTACGGCACCTTCCATCTCAGTCTCTATTCTGGCTGTTTTTTGGAATCTAGTCAATAGGGGCTATGCTAATTCCACCCCTCAGTTCCCAGATATTGGGAGAGAACGCGATTTTAGTGAAACTGTGATGCCGTTTTTAGGGGCAGTTAATCTTAGCCGGCAAACAGGAAAGGGTGAATATAGACAACCTGGGTTGCTTATTGACTTTTGGCATTTGCGACGCTATACTTTGCTAGCTGATTTTAAATGGGCTGGAGGTGGAACATGGTTAAAGACAATAACACCTCAGAACCAGTAGAAATCCTGCCAGCTATCACGGAAGATGAAAGAGCCATGAAACTGGTGCTGGAAATACTGGCGGGGAAGATTATTGATATTAAGCCTGAGCTTGACTTCAGCAGCGAGCTGGGTTTCACCTATCCTCTGGTGGAACAGACATTAGGGATTACCGGCAAGGAGACGGTATCAATTTTGGAATCCCTGGTTGATAAGGGCATACTGAAGAAGAATTTCTTTGACAGGTTTCTTCATTGTCCTCAGTGCCAGTCGCTAAACCTGAGGCCAACTACCCATTGCCCTAAGTGTAGCTCGGGGAATATCGCCCACGGCAGAATCCTGGAACACTTTGTCTGTGGCTATGTTGGGCTTGAGGATGAGTTTGTGGCTGAGGGTAGATATGTATGTCCCAAGTGCAACACAGAGCTACGGGTTATTGGTAGTGACTACCAGAGCCGGGGGCTGATGCGCAAGTGCCACGATTGCAGTGAGGTATTCCAGATACCGCTGATAAAATGGCGCTGCCTGAAATGCTCCTCGCTTACCGCCGAGGATAAGGTCACTGAGCAAAACATCTACTCCTATAGCTTCAATGAGGCAAGGAGGGGTTGGCTGGAATTTGAACTTAAACCTAAACCTCAACTCATAGAGTTCCTAAAGCAGCGTGGCTATGAAGTAGTTGAGAATGCTACTCAAAGAGGAAGGTCAGGGGCAGAGCATAGCATAGATATACTGGCTACTCGGGATGACGGCGTCATTACCCATAATATCGCTATCGGGGTTAAGGCGGCCGGGGACGAAGTATCCTTGAGAGATATATTTGACTTTGATGATAAGGCTTATGACATCGGCATTCACGAGAAGGTTCTGGTTGTCGTCCCCGGGTTAGACAAGGAAGCGAAGACATTTGCCAGCCAGCAGAGGATTAAGGTGCTTGGGGTCAGGGATTTGGAGACCGTGCTGGCCAGCGCTGTCCCTCCGCGAGATGTGGAAGTGGAGAAGGAACCCTTTGAATTCAAGTCCAAATCACAGATGGTAGCCTACCTGAAGCGGCGCGGCTATGAGGTAAAGAAGGCAGCTGCGGTTAGGGGTAGGTCAGGTGCCGAGCATAATATAGATATACTGGCTACCAGAGACGATGGCATTGTTACGCATCATATTGCTATCGCCATTGAGGTAAGTGATGAGCCAGTAGAGCTGGGTAGGGTGTTTGATTTTGATGATAAGGCCTATGATATCGGCATTCAGGAGAAGGTTTTCATTGCTTCTCCCGGACTCAGCCAGGAAGCCAGGCAGTTTGTGGAAAGGCAACGAATAAGGGTCTTTGAGGTTAAGGAATTAGACCCATCTGACTAAGGATTTTGCACTTTTAGTTATCAAAGAGGAGTTTAGGAGAGACTGAAGTCGCTGCTTCTTTTTCCCCTTAATAAAGGATAAAATCAACCGTATCAATTATACACTATTTACTCCTGATATCATAAGCAAACAGCTTATCATCATGACGAACATACAGCCGTCCGCCGCACACTACCGGATGCGCCCAGTGCATGCCTTTTCCGCCCTCAGGCACCTCGAATGAGCTCACTTCATCATATGTTTCGTAAGTTGCCCTGACAAGCTTCATAGTTCCATTTTCCTCCAGACAATATAACATATTATCT
>DAOWJG010000143.1 GCA_030640485.1 Dehalococcoidales bacterium
AGGTACGCCACTTGAAACCTGGTAAGAGTGGCTTTCAAGTATTTTGGGATGGTCGGTGGTACTCATGGCTCTATGCTGGTTTAGTGGAAGAAGAACTTGGAATTGAAGTGCATGCCAAAAAGAGCGGTTCTCAAAAAGGATACCCTTCAGAGGCCGTCACACGTGCGGTTTGGCGGCATCTCGTAGACCGCCATAACAATTATGATCCTGATGTGAAATACCTCGGATAGAACACCTGGAAGCTTTCCGGAAAGGGATTAAAAGGGCCGAAGCCCTTTAAAAATTCTCTTCCCTCTCCCCTTATGAAGGGGAGAGGGACAAAGGGTGAGGGGTTTCAACTAACAATCTGATATACTAACATTAACTAAAACTAACGAGGTAACTTTATGTCCCTATTCATCACCTTTGAGGGAGGGGAAGGCTGCGGTAAGAGCACCCAAGCCCGAGCGCTCTACCGGAGGCTATCAAAGCTGGCTATTCCGGCAGTGCTGACCTGTGAACCCGGCGGCACACCGCTCGGTAGGAAGCTCGGTCGCTGGCTCAAGTGGACTGATGATAAAGAGATAACGCCACTAACTGAGCTGCTGCTGTTTAACGCCGCCCGCACCCAGTCAGTAACCGAGATAGTCTTGCCCAACCTGAAGACTGGCATGATTGTTATTAGTGACCGCTATACTGACTCCACCACCGTTTACCAGGGCTACGGACGAGGACTTGCGTTAGAGATGGTTGAGAATATTAACAATGTTGCTACGCAGGGTATGAAACCTGACCTGACAGTTCTTTTGGATATACCAGTCGAGACCGGGCTTGCCCGCAAGACAGCCAAGAAACCAGACCGCTTTGAGCAGGAGGAGCTGGCTTTTCACCATAGAGTAAGAGAGGGCTACCTCAAGCTGGCAAAAGAAGCGCCGCAGCGCTGGCTGGTAGTGGATGCCACCCGGAGTAAGGGGGAAGTAGCCGAGATTATCTGGCAGAAGATAAAGCAACTACTCTCTAAAGAGGTTGGTTAAGGTAAGAACATGTCCAGGAAGAGACTAGCGGTGGCGATGAGTGGCGGGGTAGACTCATCAGTAGCCGCCGCCATATTAAAAGAGGCTGGCTATGAGGTTAGTGGTATCCACCTGAAACTATGGGCCGACCCTAATTACGAAAGTAACGTCTCTATCTTAGAGCAAACCTGTAAGTCTCTTGATATCCCTCTCCATAAGCTCAATCTTGAAGCTGAGTTTCAAAGCCTGGTTATTGACTTCTTCTGCCAGGAGTATAGTCTAGGGCAGACACCGAATCCGTGCACCGTCTGTAATCAGCGTATCAAATTTGGGCTGCTTCTCCGCAGAGTACTAGAAATAGACGCCGACTATCTAGCCACCGGCCACTACGCCCGAGTTGAATACTCGCCAGATGGCTACCGTCTGCTCAAGGCAACCGACGTGGCCAAAGACCAGTCCTACTTTCTCTATACCCTGGGACAGAGCCAGCTTCAACATGTGATACTGCCTCTAGCTAACCTCCGCAAAGTGGAAGTGAAAAGGCTAGCCGCCGAGATAGGCTTAACTACCAGCAGCCAGCGTGAGAGCCAGAACGTTTGCTTTATCCCTGATAACGACTATCGGGCTTTTATAGCCAGACACATCACCCTTGAACCAGGAGATATCGTTGACATCAGTGGCAAACTTTTGGGTAAACACGATGGCCTAGCATTCTACACAATAGGACAAAGGCATAGACTGGGGCTTAGTTCCAGTGAGCGTCTATATGTGCTCCGGCTTGATATCAACAGTAATAGACTGGTTGTCGGCAGTAAAGACGAACTTTTAGGTGCTAGGCTCACTGCCAATAAGCTAAGCTGGGTATCAGGAAGACCTCCACGAAACCTGAGCAATATAACAGCTAAAATTCGCTATGGCTCACCCGAAGCAGCCGTGAAACTATACATCCACGATGGTCGGGCGAAAGTTGAGTTTCTGAAACCGCAGAACGCCATTACTCCCGGCCAAGCCATAGTATTCTATCAGGGTGATACCGTCTTGGGTGGAGGTATAATAGAAGCAAGGATAGATTAAAGAGGGTTTATCGTCTTTCCACAGAAAGCTAGCAGATTCCGCTTCATGTCACCGGGGAAGTAGCTGTAAGAAAGAACCGGGCTAGATTTATGTAAGAGGCTTGCTGTCTTTTCTCTTTCTTCTCCGTAATGAACTTGACAAGACTTACTAGGTCTTTAGCCTGCCGGTAGTTCATATAATCTATCATTTTACCCTCCAAGGATATAGCTCCCAGCCCCTTAGCTTGAGCTTCCTCAAAGGCACTAACCACTTCTCTAGTATATTCCACTTCATTCGGTGATGGTGAGAATGCCCTGTTAGCTGGCTCTATTTGTGTCGGATGGATAAGCAGCTCACCTTTAAAGCCTAGCTTGAGAGCCAGCATTACCTCCTTGATAAACTCTTCCCTATCGGTCAAAAGCCCAAAGAAAACGGCGTCTATGGCCTGAACACCAGCCGCGTTACTACTATTAACCATCTGGGAGCGAGCGTATAGAAGCTCAATCAGCTCTGGCTACATTCCAATATGATTATACCTTTAATCTATCCGATACTTGGCTTTCCCCTCCTCATAGAGGTCGCCGCCATAGATATCATTTACCACCGTGACCGGGAAATCCTCTACCTCCAGACGGCGAATTGCTTCAGCACCAAGCTCCTCATAGACTATCACCTCTGATTTCTTAATGCTCCGGGAGGCAAGGGCACCGGCACCACCAATAGCCCCAAAATACACCGCCTTATACTGCCTCATCGCCTCTTTGACTGCCGGCGACCGCATCCCCTTGCCAATCATTCCTTTAAGCCCCTCAGCCATCAAGCGTGGCGAGTAGCCATCCATACGGCCGCTGGTAGTCGGCCCGGCTGACCCGATTGGCCTTCCCGGCCTCGCCGGAGAGGGACCCATAAAGTAAATCGTCTGTCCCTTAATATCAAAGGGAAGTGTTTCACCACGGTCCAGAGCTTCAGTCATCCTTTTATGAGCCGCATCTCGACCAACATATATGACACCAGTAAGCAGAACATCATCTCCAGCCCTGAGGTCTTTTAGAGTCTCCTCAGTCAGCGGCAACATAACCTTTTTCGCCATCGACAGCCTCCTACATTACTTATACTTTCAATCCCTTTAAGATGTCCCGGGCAATGGTGCTTCTCTGGAGCTCCAGAGCCAGCTCAGTAGTGCTAGTGGCTAAGACGTTACGGCATAGTCTTTCCATGGGTAGCCCGGCAATATAGGGCGGCCCCCCGAAAATATGAGCCACCTTATCAGCGACATTATGCACCATATCAGTAGCGAATAGCTTCACCATAGCCGCTTCGCTACGGATAGGCTCTCCATTATCGGCTTTAGTAGCGGCTTCATAAACCATCAGTCG
>DAOWJG010000184.1 GCA_030640485.1 Dehalococcoidales bacterium
CAGATCGCCCTGGAGGTGGAGCGGTGCGTCTGTGGTATGGCGCCGGTAGTAACGGTGCCTCATATGGGGGGAGGGGTGCATGCCCCAGAGGCAGTTTTAGAGGCGATAAAGCGGGTAAGTTAGCTCAATAGTTAGCTTAATAATGCAAAGTGGCTGTCAAGTGGCCGAAGTCTTTTTTAAAAAGACTTCGGCAGGTAGGTTCTAAGAACTCAGTTTGAAAAAGCGAAGTGAAGGTCAAGTGGGCGAAGTCAGTTTGAAAAAGCATCCTTTAGATGATTACCTGAGAGTGGAGCGGATGCCGCACATCTGGTGTCCCGGTTGCGGTTTGGGCTTGGTGGTTAACTGCTTTCTGAGAGGCCTGCTTAGGTCCCGGCTTGATTTGGATAAGGTGGTTGTAGTTTCGGGGATAGGCTGTACGGGTAGGGCGGCTGGCTATATCAATTTAGACTCTTTTCACACGACTCATGGCCGGGCTATCCCCTTTGCTACCGGCCTCAAGATAGCCAATCCCGAGCTAGAGGTCGTGGTAATAAGTGGTGATGGTGACCTGGTGGCTATCGGGGGTAATCATCTTATTCATGCCGCGCGTCGCAATATCGATATAACAGTGTTGTGTGTGAACAATTTTATTTATGGCATGACCGGAGGACAGCTGGGACCAACGACACCGCTAGCGGCACGAACAACGACCTCGCGCAGTGGTAATGTAGATAAGCCGTTTAATATCCCGTATCTGGCTGCCGCCAGTGGTGCCGTCTATGTGGCTCGCTGGACGACAGCTCACGTTCGTCGGCTGGAGAAAGCGGTCACTGAGGCCCTCTTGAAGAAGGGATTTAGTCTGGTGGAGATAATCAGCCCTTGTCCGACCTATTATGGCCGGATGAACAAGCAGGCAACCGGTCTGGAGCAGATGAAGTATTACCGCGATAACAGTATTATTAAATCTGGTATTGACCCCAGACAGGTGGGTATTGAGTTGAGTGGGCAGATAATTGTGGGGAAATTTGTTGACCTTTGAGGTTCTTGATTCCCCGGTTTAGAGGAGAGGCGTGATGGCAGGGCGAATTGAAGTAAGGTTATGTGGCTATGGCGGGCAGGGTATCCTCCTGGCGGGCTTTATTGTTGGTCAGGCAGCGTCTATCTTTGAGCACGAGCACGCCACTTTTATTGGGGACTACGGACCTGAGGCTCGGGGTGGAGCCTGTCGGGCTGACGTTATCATCTCTGATGAAGCGGTGTCCTATCCTTACATTACGGCGCCGTCAGTTCTAGTTGCCATGTCGCAGCAGGGCTATGACAAATATTACCCCCGGAACCGTGACGCCGCTCTGGTAATCATTGATGAAGACTTGGTTCAGCCGCTACCGAATAGTCATCGGCTGCTGGGGATACCTGCCAGGCGGATAGCCGAGGAGCTGGGTAGGGTGGCGGTGGCTAATGTGGTGATGCTGGGCTTCCTCACTGCGGTCACGGACCTGGTGACGGTAGATTCCATGAAGAAGTCTCTCCTGGCGGCGGTGCCCAAGGGGACTGAAGAGCTGAATATGAAGGCATTTGAGCGGGGCTACGGCTACGGCGTGGAGAAACTGGGCACTGTTAGTAAGGACAAAGGGGTAGTCTGAGTTATATCTAATCACGAACTACTCTAAATATAGCTCCATAAACAGCCTGCCTTTCCCTTGGTATTCTCTTTACTAAGCGCAAAAATAATGGTTAATGAAGAGGTTTCGCCCCTCTTTTAAACTCTCCTTCGAATTTATTCTTGATCGAGGTTAATAAATACCCTCAAAATAAAAATCTCTTATTGATAGGCTTTAAACTCTCCTTTAGAGTTTGTTCTTGACCGGAGTTAGTTTAAAACCTATTATTGGAGTGCTGTTTATAGTTTTAAGCGGGGAGGGTTGAAATGGCTAGTAAGCTACCGAGGATGGCTCTAAGGGCTATTGGTATCGTCAGAAACGAAATTACGCAGCCGCGGCATCAAGGTTGGGAAGGGCTTATCTCTGAAATCGAGATTGATAGTAGCCTGACCGAGGCTCTGGATAGCCTTGATGGATTCTCTCATATCATAGTTTTATTCTGGATGCATCAGGCAGCTGCTGGAGAGGTGCCGTTGAAAATACATCCTAGGGGAAAAGATGAGATTCCGTTGGTGGGGCTTTTTGCCACCCGGTCGCCGCGTCGGCCTAATCCGGTGGGAGAAACTACGGTTAGACTACTTGGGCGCCGGGGGAACATACTAAAGGTTCAAGGCCTGGATGCTACCTGCGGCACCCCGGTGATTGATATAAAGCCCTACATTCCCAGGTGCGATTCGGTGGCTGATGCCAGAGTGCCTCCATGGATAACCAAATCGTAAGCCAGATATTGCAAGATATCTACCGCCGACTTATGGATGGCTATGGGCGGCAGCACTGGTGGCCCGCCGAGAGTCCCTTTGAGATGATGGTCGGGGCTATCCTTACTCAGTCGGCGGCGTGGAGCAATGTGGAAAAGGCGATTGCTAATCTAAAGGCAGCCGGGGCGCTATCACCGGAGGCACTGCGTCAGCTGCCCCTTCCCGAGCTGGCTACCCTGGTCCGCCCCAGTGGTTACTATAACGCCAAGGCGGTTAAGCTCAAGTCCCTGGCTCGCTGGCTGGGAGAATTCTGTGATGACAACCTTGATAAGCTGCTAGCTAGTAATATTGACTGCCTCCGTCTAGAGCTGCTTTCCATCCACGGTGTTGGTGAGGAGACGGCTGATTCTATCATACTGTATGCCGCTGGTAAGCCGGTTTTTGTCATTGATGCTTATACGCGTCGCATCGTAAACCGCCTCGGTCTGGCGCCGAAGAGTAATAGCTACGCTGCCTATCAGGCCCTTTTTATGGACAATCTGCCCACTGAAAGCGAGCTATTTAGCGAATACCATGCTTTACTGGTCTGTCTGGCGAAGAATGTCTGCCGCCCTCGCCCGCTGTGCTCTGGCTGCTGCTTGAGTGATATTTGCCCCTCCCGCTTTCTGAACTAACTTCGCTAATAATACTTGCCTATCCCATTATTATTAAGTAACCTCACCAGGGCACCCTCTAAATCTTCCCCTGATAGTATTCTTTAAACTCTTTGATTAGGTAACTTTAGGGTGTATAATTATTGACGGAATAGGGGATTTACATGGATGTAGAGCGTATCACTGACCGGTTGGTCTGGTGGATAAGGGAACAGGTAGCCTCTGCCGGGGGTAGGGGGGTGGTATTGGGGATGAGTGGTGGCATTGATTCCTCGGTGGTGGCGGTATTATGTCAGAAAGCCTTCCCTCAAGACTGCTTAGGGGTGCTTATGCCGTGCTACAGTAGCCCCGAGGATGGCGAGCATGCCCGGGCGGTGGCGAGTAGATTTTCCATCCCGACTAAGGAGGTGGTTCTGGACAAGGTTCTTGATGCTCTGCTTGAGGCTTTACCCAGTAATGAGGTGGGGTCTGACTTAAGCCCATGCGTTAAGGCTAACCTCAAGGTCAGGTTAAGGATGCTCTCCCTCTATTACTTTGCTAATCAGCTTGAATATATGGTGGTGGGGTCTAGCAACTGGAGTGAACTGGCTATCGGCTACTTTACCAAGTATGGGGATGGCGGGGCAGATATTCTGCCCTTGGGTAACTTAGTTAAAGGACAGGTAAGGGAACTAGCCCGTTTCCTGGATATCCCGCCGCCGATTATTGATAAACCCCCCTCGGCTGGACTGTGGGAGGGGCAGACCGATGAAGGTGAACTGGGGTTTAGCTATGAGGAGCTTGACCGGTATCTGGTTGCTGGTCAGGCCTCAAGTGAATTGAGAGAGAAGATTGAGGCCAGGATAGCGGCTAGTGCCCATAAGCGCTTGCCGCCCCCGGTGGCTAGTCTGTAGTTAGGGATGACTGAGAATGGTAAACGGTAAGGTTAAAATTGTTACTGATAGCACTGCTTCCCTGTTGCCGGAGGAAGTCGCCCGGTATGATGTTTGCGTGGTACCGCTCAAGGTTATCTTCGGGACCGAGGTCTATAGTGAGGGAGTAGACATTACCCATGAGGAATTCTATCGACGGTTAGCCAGCGGAGGTCCGATGCCAACTACCTCGCAGCCTCCGGTAAGCGATTTTATCCGAGTATACAGTGAGCTGGCGGAGCGCGGCCATCCTATTCTTTCCCTTCATATCTCCAGCAAGCTGAGCGGAACGATTAATTCTGCTATGGCTGCCAGGCAAGAGTTGCCCCAAGCTCAGATTGAGGTAGTGGATTGCCTCTCTGTAGCACTGAGGATGTTGATTGCGCCCGCGGCTCAAGCTGCGGTGAGGGGGCAGAGCCTACTCCAGCTCAAGGCTTCTATTGAAAGGCTTAACGCCTGCCTGGGTCAAAATAACGCTGGTGTGCTTAACACCCTGGAATACCTCTGGAGGGGGGGGCGTATTGGTGGGGCCAGGGCTTTACTGGGCACCTTACTCAGGATTAAGCCAGTCCTAGCTTTTAAGGCTGGAGAGGTTAAGGTTCTAGCTAGGGCGCGGACCAGTGCTAAAGCGATAGCGTATGTCCTGGAGCTTATGGAGGGACGGATAACGGGGGGTACCCCCGTTCATGTTGGAGTAGTCCACACCAATGCTCTTGAGCCAGCTTTGGCACTAAAAAAAGAGGTTCAAGCCAAATTTAACTGTACTGAGCTAGAGCTTGTTGAGCTCGGGCCAGTATTGGGGACTCACATCGGGCCCGGGTTCTTTGGCATTGGCTTTTATAGTGATGAGGAATGGCAACCAGATAGTACTGATTTAATGAGAGGGCAGTAAGTTCCAGTAGAATAATTGTCTTGTTTTGGTGGAGAGGGTGTGTTATGATTGCGTTGAGGCGAAGATGACCACGGAGAAGGAGAAAGCGCTAGAGCTCGCTATCAGCCAAATTGAAAAGCGGTATGGGAAGGGGTCACTGATGAGGCTGGGGGGAGTAGCGGCACCGCCGATTGAAGCTATCCCCAGTGGCTCACTGGCATTAGACCTTGCCTTGGGTGTTGGGGGTATCCCCCGAGGGCGGATTACAGAAATATTTGGCCCTGAGGCGTCGGGTAAGACTACCCTAGCTCAGCATATAATTGCTGAAGCGCAAAAGCTGGGGGGTGTGGCTGCCTATATCGACGTAGAGCATGCCTTGGATCCCCCTTATGCTGCCAGTTGTGGTGTTAACATTGATGACCTTTTGATCTCTCAGCCTGATACTGGGGAGGAAGCTCTGGAGATTACTGAGGCACTAGTCAGGAGCGGGGCGGTTGATGTGATAGTGATTGATAGTGTGGCTGCCCTGGTGCCCCGGGCTGAAATTGAAGGCGAGATGGGGGATGCCCATGTTGGGTTACAGGCACGCTTGATGTCGCAGGCGTTGAGGAAACTAGCAGCGGCGATTGGTAAGTCAGGGACCTCGGTAATCTTTATTAACCAGCTAAGGGAAAAGGTTGGTATTGTCTTTGGCAATCCTGAGGTGACACCGGGTGGTAGAGCCTTGAAGTTCTATAGCTCAATCAGAATAGACCTGAGGCGTGCTGAAACAATCAAGGAAGGGACTGAGGCGGTCGGCAGTCATATCAGAGTTAAGGTAGTCAAGAATAAGGTGGCTCCTCCCTTTAGGAGTGCTGATTTTGACATCATGTTCGGCCATGGTATAAGCCGGGAGGGTAATCTTATTGACCTTGGTGTCGAGTTGGGGTTAGTGAAGAAGGCGGGCGCTTTTTTCTCCTATGGTGATATTCGTCTGGGGCAGGGTAGGGAGAATGCCAAGCAATATCTGAGCCAGAATCCAGAATTGGCTCAGGATATTGAGCAGCAAGTTAGAGCCTCAGCCGCCACCACTCGTATTACGATGCCTAAAGATTGAGTACATTCTAACCGATAGAGGTTAGCAGGTAGTAAGAGTAAATAAGGCTGAGGCATAGGCTTCGGCCTTATGTATTTAAAGGGGTATACGGATTAGTGAAGACGATTACTACCCTTCGTTCTGGGAGGAGGCAGGGGAAGCGGGTAAATGTATATCTGGATGACAGGTTCGCTTTTAGCCTGGAGGCTGAGGTGGTGGTAAGGGAGGGGCTAGCGGTGGGGCAGGAGCTGGCTACCGACCAGATTGAAGCGTTGGCAAAAGTTGATAACTTCCAGCGGTGCCTTAATGCGGCGACGCACTACCTTAGCTATCGCCCGCGGAGTGAGTTTGAGCTGAGGGAGAGGCTCTATCGGCGTGGTTTTGATGGTGATAGTGTCGGGGCGGTGCTGGCCAGGCTAAAGGGGCAGGGGTTGGTGGATGATGTGGAATTTGCTCAGTTTTGGCAGGAAAATCGGCAGTCATTTAGCCCGCGCAGCCGCTCGCTGACGAGCTTAGAGCTAAGGCGTAAGGGAGTGGCTGAGGAGATTATAGGCCGGGTAGTTAGCGCCGTTAGTGATGAGGATAGTGCTTATCGAGCCGCCCTTAGTAAGGCTCGCCGACTGCCGATTTCCGACTGTCAGAGCTTTCGCCGCCGGTTAGGCGAGTATCTCAGGCGGCGTGGTTTTAGTTTTGGAGTAATAAATAACACTGTGGAGCAGCTATGGCAGGAAATGAGGGAGCAACTCTAGATAGTCTGTACCTTGACACTCACCTGGCGTGGGGAGTAGTTCTGCTATCTATCCTTCCTTAGAGCCGTTCCTTCGTTTGAGGCAAAGCTGTAGCCAGAAGAGAGGTACAGAATGCCAGTAGATGTAACGACGATAAATATGCTAGTAATTCTATTTAGTTTCATCATCGGTGGGGCGGCGGGGGCAGCCTTCATCTACTTTTTTAGACGCTTTAAGCTTACCCGGGAAATGCACCTGGCGGAGAGGAAGGCGGCTAAAATCCAGACTGAGGCAGAACTTACCGCTAAGGGTGTGCTTCGTGAAGCCAAAGTGGATGCAGGAAAAGTGAGGTCGGCGGCGGAGGTGGAGTATCGGGAGCGGCGCTCTGAGCTACAGCGTAATGAGAACCGCTTGGTTCAAAAGGAAGCGACCTTAGAGCGTAAGTTAGAAGATGCGGAACGTCGCGGGCGCGAGTTGGTGAGTAAGGAAGAGCGGATAGAGTCTCTTCACACTCAGCTTGAAGAGGCTAGAGGCAAGCAATTACAGAAGCTGGAGCTGATTTCAGATATGTCTAGTGAGGAGGCAAGAAAGTCACTGCTTGAGGCGATGGAGATTGAGATACGGGATGAAACCTCACGGCGCCTTCGAGCATGGGAGGCTGAGTTAAGAGAGGAGGAGAGTAGGAAAGCTCAGGAGATTTTGGCCCAGTCTATCCAGCGTTGTGCTTCTGATGTTGTTGCTGAGACTACAGTGGCTAGTGTGCCGCTCCCCAGCGATGAGATGAAGGGGCGGCTTATCGGACGAGAGGGCCGCAATATTAGAGCCTTGGAGCAGGCAACCGGCGTTGACCTAATCATTGACGACACCCCGGAGGCAGTGACCCTCTCCAGTTTTGACCCGGTACGGCGAGAGGTGGCTCGCCTGGCTTTAACCAAGCTTATCCTCGATGGGCGTATCCATCCGGCTCGTATTGAGGAGGTGGTAGCTAAGGCCAAAGAAGAAGTAGACGCTATTATCTATAGTGCTGGGGAGCAGGCGGCCTATAAAGTGGGGGTGCATGGCTTGCGCCCGGAGCTGATTAGACTTATGGGGCGTCTCAAATACCGCACTAGCTACGGA
>DAOWJG010000196.1 GCA_030640485.1 Dehalococcoidales bacterium
ACGCCCTTAAGATAGCGGCTCAGAACCCTGATAAGCACGTTGTCTTCCTCGGGATTGGCTTTGAGACTACCGCCCCGACTGTAGCAGCATCCATCCTCCAGGCACAAAATAGGGGAATACGGAACTACCATGTGCTCTCCCTGCATAAGCTCTGCCCGCCAGCAATCCGAGCCATTCTGGACTCCGGTGAGGTCAAACTAGAGGGTCTTATCTGCCCCGGCCATGTAAGCACTATTATCGGTTCCCATCCCTGGGAGTCCGTGGCTCAGGATTACCATATTCCCTGTGTCATCTCCGGCTTTGAACCCCTGGATATACTGCAAGGCGTTAGCATGCTGGTGGCGCAAGTGGAAAAGGGGGAGGCTAAGGTTGAGATTGCTTACCGAAGGGGGGTCCGTCCCGAGGGTAATCTTGAGGCTCAGGGGATTATGGAGCGGGTATTTGAGCCCGGCCTAGTTCAGTGGCGAGGGCTGGGTGAGATTCCCGGTAGCGGCCTAAAGTTACGCAAGGAATATGAGCAGTTTGATGCTGAGCTTGCTTTCAGTATCGTTTACGAACCTACTGCTGAACCCGAGGGTTGCCTCTGCGGCGACATCCTGCGGGGGGTTAAAACGCCTCAAGACTGCACCCTATTCGGCAGTGCCTGCACGCCGGAACACCCGGTAGGGCCGTGCATGGTCTCTTCAGAGGGTAGCTGCGCCGCTTATTACCGGTATGGAGGAAGCTTTGGAGAATAAAATTCTGCTCGTCCACGGTAGTGGTGGCCGGCTAGCTCATGAACTCGTAGAGAGAAATTTTGTTAAGGCTCTGGCTAATCCCCTACTTGCCAAACTGGATGACTCAGCTGTCTTTGACCTGAGCGGCAGGCTGGCTTTCACCACCGATAGCTATGTAGTAAGCCCTATCTTCTTCCCCGGCGGCGATATCGGGAAGCTGGCTGTCTGCGGCACGGTGAATGATTTGGCTATGTCCGGGGCTAAACCCCTCTATTTAAGCCTCGCCTTCATCATTGAGGAGGGGCTTGCCCAGAGTGAACTGGACCAAATCGTAGCTTCTATTAAGAAGGCGGCCAAAGAAGCCGGAGTGAAGGTCATTACCGGAGACACCAAGGTGGTTAACCGGGGCAGTGCCGATAAGCTCTTTATCAATACCGCCGGTATTGGCATAATCCCAGAAGGAGTCAATATCTCTGGTAGTAATGCCAAGGCGGGGGACAGGATAATCTTAAGCGGGACTATCGGTGACCACGGTATCGCTGTCCTCAGTCAGCGCGAGGGGCTGAGCTTTTCTACCCATCTTAAAAGCGACCTGGCTCCATTGGGAAAGCTGGTTACGGAGATGCTAGCCGCTAGTTCTAATATCCACTGCCTACGCGACCCTACCCGAGGCGGCTTGGCGACCACCCTGAACGAGCTGGCAACCCAGTCAAAGGTGGGTATCAGGATTGAGGAAGAAAAGATTCCGCTGAGGGAAGAGGTTCTGGGTGCCTGTGAGATGCTGGGGCTTGACCCCCTCTATATTGCCAACGAGGGTAAGCTGGTGGCTATCGTCCCGGCTGAAGATGCCGACGGGGTCTTAGAAGCCACGCGCGGCAACCGTTACGGGAAAGAGGCAGCTATCATCGGCGAGGTTACCACTAAACACCCCGGCCGGGTAGTAATGAAAACCAGCCTGGGAACCTCCCGTATAATTGATATGTTAGCTGGCGACCCACTGCCGAGGATTTGCTGAACCAACTCCGGTTTGAACTAAATTCAAGGATAGTACTAGAGGTAAGGTTATAGATGCACGAACTGGCCATCACCCAGAGCATGCTTGATATCGTTTTGGAGCAAGCTGAGAAGGCAGGAGCCAAAAAGGTTGGTAAGATAAATCTGGTTATCGGAGAGCTCTCCGGATTTGTTGAAGAGTGCGTAAGGTTCTACTTCGACTTTCTGGCTAAGGATACCATCGCTGAGGGGGCTACCCTCGTCTTCACCGCGGTTTCCCCCCAGGCGAGATGCCGGGACTGTGATAAGCCCTTTGAACTTAGGGAATTTGACTGGACTTGCCCCCATTGTGGGGGTAATAATATGGAGATTACCGCCGGTAAAGAGCTCTTTGTCGAGAGTATTGATGTGGAATAACTGATGAGGAATTTCCTGCAGAAATCCGGTTAATGGAGTTTTTACAAAAAGCATTGAGGGGGAATAACTGATAAGAAAGTCCTACAGAAATCCGGTTAATGGAGTTTTTACAAAAACGTTGAGGTGGAGTAAATGGAAATAAAGGTTCTCAAAAACATTCTTAGCGCCAACGACCAAATAGCCGAAAGAAACCGGGGGTTACTGGATAAAAACAACGTATTTACGGTAAACATAATGTCCTCACCCGGTGCCGGTAAGACAAGCCTCATTCTAGAAACCCTAAAGAGGCTGAAGGGTAAAACCAGGATTGGAGTTATTGAAGGGGATGTGAGTTCCAGTATGGATGCCGAGGCAGTAGGCAAAGAGGGGGTACCGGTCATCCAGATAAACACTGGGGGCGGCTGTCACCTCGATGCTAATATGGTTCAAAATGCCCTGGATAACATACCCTTGCCGGACATCGACCTGCTCTTTATTGAAAACGTAGGTAACCTTATCTGTCCTGCCGGGTTTGCTCTTGGTGGCCATAAAAGGGCTATCGTATCAAGCGTCCCCGAGGGGGACGATAAGCCATTTAAATATCCGTTAATGTTCCACGAAGCCGATATTGTGCTGTTGAATAAAATTGACCTGCTACCTTATGTAAAGTTCGACCTGAAGGCTTTTTCTCAGGCGATTAGAAGCATAAATGAAAAGCTAGAGATTATCCCAATCTCCTGTACCACCGGACAGGGAATTGGGGAATGGGTCTCCTGGCTTCGGGCCCAAATGAACCAGAGGTAAACCCTTTCAAGCCTTTACTCGTTCACCAGCCCCCGCTAGCAAATATCCTTGCCGGTTTCATACCTTACTGATGTTAGACTATGAGATGATTTTGCCTGTCAGCACCATCTAGCCGTGAAGCTCTTCTTAAGCGGTATGTTGGTCATGACTTTAACGTTGACAGCTAAAACCCCGACAGGTATAATTC
>DAOWJG010000141.1 GCA_030640485.1 Dehalococcoidales bacterium
GTAACATTGAAACGCTGGGGAAGGTTAAAATCAACCTGAATAGTCGGGCCCTGCCATCCCCGGCCCAGAGCATCTTCAAACTTAATGTCTATTTTAGGTCCATAAAAAACACCCTCACCCGGGTCAATATCATAGCTAATCTCCAGTCGAGCCAGAGCCCGACTCAGGATTTCGGTAGCCCTTTCCCAAACTTCTAAATTACCGGCGTACTTCTCGGGGCGAGTAGACAGTAATACCTTGTAGTTGGCAAAACCAAAGGTATCCATCATAAAGAGGGCTAAATCTAATACCCCAACCACCTCATCTTCTAACTGCTCAAAAGAGCAAAATATGTGAGCGTCGTCCTGAGTAAAGCCCCTGACCCGGGCCAGACCAAACATCACCCCGGAGCGTTCGTAACGATAAACAGTGCCCAGCTCAGCGTAACGCAGCGGTAGCTCCTGATAACTGCGCCGCCGGCTCTTATAAATCAAAATATGCCCCGGGCAATTCATGGGTTTAATAATATACTCCTGCCCCTCTACCTCCATCGGGCTAAATAAGTAATCGCGATATAGTTCCCAGTGACCGCTGGTCTTCCACAAATCCAGTTTGGCTAAATGCGGGGTATAGACAATATCATAGCCACGCTTAATATGCTCATCCCTCCAGAAATCCTCAATAACCCGGCGTATCACCGCTCCCTTGGGATGCCACAGGACTAAGCCGGGACCGGCTTCCTCGCTAATACTAAACAAGTCAAGCTCCCGACCTAATTTCCGGTGGTCACGTCTAGAGGCCTCCTCAATCTTCTCCAGGTGCTCCGCCAAAGCCTCTTTGGTGTCAAAAGCAACCCCATAGATGCGCTGTAACATAGGCCGACGCTCATCCCCCCGCCAGTAGGCACCAGCCAGGCTAAGCAGCTTAAAGGCCTTTATTTCCCCGGTAGAACTCACATGAGGCCCACGACACAGGTCAACAAATGAACCCTGTTGATACACAGCGACATTCTCATCCGGAATGTCGCTAATCAGCTCCAACTTGTAGGGCTGAGAGGCAAATATGTGCTGAGCCTCTTCCCGGGATACCTCCCGCCGCATAAATGACTCGTTGGCAATGATTATTTCCCTCATTTTAGCCTCAATAAGGGGTAAATCATCCGGAGTAAGGGAGCGCGGTAGATCAAAGTCGTAGTAAAAGCCGTCCCTGATAGCCGGGCCAATGCCAAACTTGGCGACAGTGAAGATGGACTGAACTGCCTCCGCCATAACATGAGCCGCAGAGTGCCTCACAACCTCCAGCTTTTCATCTTTACCTTTTTTCGTTTGCTGTCCCTCACTAAGAACCACTGTTTAAAACCTTCACTAATTGAAAACCTCCCACTCCCCTTTGGGGAAGAGAGGTTCTATCTATTCCTGGTTTACCACTCTGTCTTAATAAAATCTATAAATGCGACTACCAACAATATTCCGACTATGGTATAACCCACTATCCAAGACTATATTATACCAGCGATAAGCTATTAGTGCAATAATCTACTAGTTACCTCAATAGAGATGGAAATGACTATAAATTTCAGCGCCTCCGTCAACAGCCAGTGCCTAACCAGTTCTATGGGAAGACTCATCAAGAGGCTAAAAACAAGGCTAGCTGGGCAATTTCCTCCGGATGGCTAAGCCTACCCGTAGGTGCTGAGGCTTGACACCGCCCAATAATCTCAGGATTATCCTCCAAGACACTCTTGGCTAACGGCGTGAGAACCACCCCGGACTTGATACAGTTAACTCGAATGTTCTGGCCGGCAGAGCCTACCGGCCACTACTCTTGACATCGAGAGCACTGCCCCCTTAGAAGCCGAATAGAGAGATAGGTCACGTGGGGCCACATCCGCAGCTATGGAGCTAATATTTATGATTGAGCCCCCTCGGCCTTGAGCCGGAGCACTCTCCAGTTATGATTGCCACCGTGTCATCTAGTCTACCTATTTTTATTATCTCTTCCATTTTACTTTCCGATTCTATAATTCACACCCTATTCAGACTAACCTTTAATAAATAAATCATAATATCCCGCCAAGCAAATATCATCTTGTTCGCATTGACAAGCCTTTAACGATAAAGCTACACTTGGTCAGGTTCCAGCATCCTAAAACGGAGAGATACTTTATTATGGACATGGTAGGAGGTAGCGTAAATGTATAAAGTGGTAACAACGGATGTGCTACAGCCAGTCATTCCGGAAGAGGCTATTCTGAAGGAGGTTGGAGTTTCTCTCGTCTATGGTGACGCCAAGACTGAGGCTGACCTGATAGAACTCACCCGAGACGCTGATGCCATCATAAATTATCTGGCTCCAGTAACGGCTAAGGTAATCAACTCTCTAAAGCGGTGCCGGATAATCGTACGGCGTGGCATCGGCTACGACAGTGTGGATGTTAGTGCGGCTACCGCTAAGGGCATACCAGTCGCCAATGTACCCGAGTACTGTACTGATGAGGTAGCCGACCATACCATGGCACTAATTCTGAGCACTGCACGGAAGGTCGTTACGGGTAGAAGCCAAATAAGGTCCGGGGGATGGGACTTCAAACAGTTACTGCCTATTCCGGCGCTGAAAGACTGCACGCTAGGTCTGGTAGGGTTCGGCAAGATACCCAGAGCGGTGGTGAAAAGAGCTAAATGTTTTGGCCTTAATATACTAACCAGCGACCCGTTTATCCCCGCTGAGCTTGCCTCTGAGCATGGTGTTAAGCTAGTCAGCCTGGAGGAATTACTGAGCACCTCCGACTTTGTCTCAATACATGTTCCCCTCACTAATGATACCCGCGGTATGTTCTCAAAACGAGAATTTGCCCTGATGAAGTCCTCAGCAACGCTTATCAACACTGCTCGAGGACCATTAGTGGACGAAGAGGCATTAATAGAAGCACTACAGGATGGAAGGATTTGCTTTGCAGCGCTAGACGTTATGACACAAGAACCACCCACACTTGATAATCCGCTGCGGGGAATGGATAACGTAACTTTAACTCCTCATGTCGCCTGGTATTCCGAACACTCAGTAAGGATACTGGGAGAAAAGGTGGGCCAAGAAATCGCGCGGGTGTTTAAAGGCTATTTCCCCAAATCCCTGGTAAACCCTGAGGTCATCAAGCTTAGGCCCGACCTCAAGCCGACTGACTGATTCCCGGAGGAGTAACACAAAACACGGTTACCGGGTTGTGCCAACCTTAGTGACGGCATACAATCTTAACCGGTATGCTAGCCGCGCCTACCTCCCTGTTTTCAGCTGTTTACCAATACTGAATGCCCTGGCAATAACCTCTCCAAAAGCCTGATAGTTTTCAAACGGGGTTGTTGTGTAGATAAAAGGCTTAATCTTACCCACGTCTGGTTTTCCATCGGTGAGGCAGTTCTCTGAGACATGGGTTTCCTCAATTCTACCAACCACCAGCGAGTGGCTCCCTAAATTCAGGATATGCATCACCTTACACTCTAGATTAACCGGGCACTGCTCAATAAGCGGGGCGCTATCCAGTTCGCCATAAAATATCCTGAATTGGCAGACCGCTACTTTATCAACCTTGGCACCACTTTTAATCCCGCAGTAATCTGCTTCTCTAACCATATCACAGGAAGGTATGTTTACCGAAAAGGTCAGGTTCTGCTGGATGCCTTTAAGGGTATAGCGACTGTGCCGTATGGCTACAGAAATCATCGGTGGTTCACCATTAGCAATACCACCCCAGGCAACCGCCAGAAAGTTTGGTTTACCATCAACATTTGCCCCGACCAGAAGAGCGGGCATAGGATAGATTAACGTTTGCGGCCCCATCCGCATTTTATTCATAAATGTTTCTCCTCCTCATGTTTTATTGTTTTCAGATTCTTGAGCTGGCCGTAGAATGCTACTGAAGTTTTCCCCTTACAGTATCTCAGCACCTCGGGAGGTTTCTCCTCACCATAGTTATCAGCAATCCAGGTTAAGAGAGCATAGGTCCAATCACAATAGACATCATGAAGACCCTTACCCTCAATTTGAACATAATCAATTAGCTCTAGAGCCATTTCTTTATCGCCGGCTTTGACCGCATCCCGCAACCGGTCATAGGTGCTAATGCCCAACTCTGCAATCGGCTCATCGACACACATTAATCTTCCAAACGGCTCAGTGGTGAGTTTTAACATGGTTCACCCCCTTTTTATCTTAGAATCGTATGTCATCCGCAGAGATAAGATATTTTGGCGTGGGGAATACGGACACTGGTGATGATGCTATTATAGCTCTTCCCTACCTCTAGTGTCCTGCTTTTTCCCCTGCGGTGCCCTCTTCTTCCAAGCATGAGGGATGCTCTCGGGTGAGGAAATACTGTAAGGGGGCCCCGGCTGACGAGAGTGGGAAGGCTATTTTGGTAGCACTGGTGGGAAGTATTTTGCGTTATGATAGGCTGGCTAAGGCTTCCAGGGTCTCATAATTCTCGGCTTCCACGAGACGAAGCCGACCTAGTCCATCCTCAAAATCAAATTTACCACTGCTAAGGAATGGCCATTGTTCTCCTGCCCTAAAAGTAGGCATAAGTTTGGCAATTTCAGTGTCGATGTCTGACACGGCTTTATAATTCATCGGGTAGCCTAAAGCCGCCGATAAGGCGGAGATAATCTCCCAGTTCTCCCTACCCGCTGGAGGTGAGAGAGCCCGGTTAAGACGCTGGATTCGGCGTTCACAATTGGTGTAGGTCCCGTCACTCTCAGCGAAGTTGGCTCCGGGCAGAATTATATCGGGATAGGGCAGCTTTTCCGGGAATACAGTATCTAACAACACGGAGAAAATCGGGACCTCAAAGATGGCGTTACCTATTTTGCCGGTAGCGTCGCCACCCAAAACAAGGAGGCCCGGTATCCTACCCCTCTCTATTCCCTGAATAATGCCGATGGCATCTCTTCCTTTCTCAAATTGTAGTTGCTTACCCCAAGCGGCTTCAAACTTCTGCCGGATAGCCGCTTTAGTGATTGGTTGCTGTCCCGGCAGGTAGTTCGAGTTCACCCCCATATCAATCAGTCCCTGAGCATTGCCGGCAGTGTGGAGGGCTATTATTCCGGCACCACCCCGCCCTATATTACCAGTGACTAGGGCCAGGTCGCTTAATAAGGTGAGCTCGGCGGGGGTAATGGTATCGGCATTTACTATTATTACTGGCCTCCGGGCTCGAATATAAAGGTGAATGGCTTCAATGATTTTGGCTGGTTTTATCCAGAGTGTATCAGCAATCTTTTCCAGCGGGTACTTTTTCATTTCCCGAGCCAGGCTTTCAAAGCCAGTGGTGTGGAAGTTAACAAAATCATAATCCACCAGACCGTAAGATATAATGTAATTCAGCATAGCTCGAAGCAGTCCTAGACCTGTTCTAGGATTAACCTTCAATATGATATTGACTAGAGGGTCCATTCTGGTAGCTCGGGGGTTAAATGCAATCAGTTTGCTTCCTCTGGCGACTGCCTCCCTTACCTTCAGGGCGATTATGGGATAGTCATCGGTAATATCACCACCGAAGACAACGATAAGGTCGCTAGTCAGAATATCACCATAAGAGCCGGTAGAAGCATTCTTGCCGAAACTACGGCTTAGCTCTTCACTCATCCCCGGGACGCTGAGACTACCTACATTATTAGTCCTAAGAGCCAGGCGCGCCAGCTTTTGAGCCAGGTAGTTCTCCTCATTAGTTAGTTCTGGTGAGGATAAGACTGCCAGCCCATCGCCACCAACCCTGCCCCTAATCTGGCTTAATCCTTCACCGGCTAGGGCGATTGCCTCTTCCCAAGTGGCCTCAGTTAAGTCGCCATTTCGTTTAATCAACGGTGTCCTGAGCCGTTTTAGGTTGTGAAGAGAGCTAGGTCTGAAGGCACCCTTTTTGCAGAGGTTACCGCTGTTTACCGGGCTATTAAGCGGCGAAGTAACCCTCACTATCCTGTCCCCGATGATATTCAGTTCCAGGTTACAGCCGATGCCGCAGTAAGGACAGACAGTAGGCACCGCCTCAAGCTGCCAGGGTCCTGACTTGGGTAGCTGAACCCTGGTTGTCAAAGCTCCGGTAGGACAGGTAGAGACACACTGCCCGCAGGATTCGCAGTTCGTTTCGCATAGCGGCATACTGAGAGCCGGCTCAATCCTGGTATCAAAGCCACGGCTGGTAAAGCCCAGGGCACCGATGCCCTGGACCTCATCGCAGATTCTGACACAGCGACCGCACAGGATACATTTGTTAGGGTCTCTCAAAATATATGGGTGCTCTTTCTCATGTATCGGCAGGTGGCGCTTATAACCGGCATAGTGAGTGTCATCTATTTGATACTCCGTAGCCAACTGGCGTAACTTACATTCAAATACGTCCTGACAGCCACAGGCAAGACATCGCTCTGCTTCCTTCCCTGCCATTTCTTCATTAAGCCCAAGCTCAATCTCAGCAAAGCTTCTCTTCCGCTCTTCAGGTTCCAGGACGGGCATTTCA
>DAOWJG010000047.1 GCA_030640485.1 Dehalococcoidales bacterium
AAAAAGGGTAATTCATACTTAGTAATCTGAGGCCGGCTTATGGTGCTGCCACTCTCTAACAAATGCGGCTAAATCACCGCCCTTACCGCAGCCAAAGCAGTGCCAGATCCCCTTATCTCTATTTACTGAAAGGCTGGGGTTATGGTCATCGCGAAATTGAAGCGTATACGCCTTCACGATGCAAGGCATACCCACGCCTCAATAATGTTGAAGCAAGGAATACACCCTAAGATAGTGCAAGAGCGACTCGGCCACTCCAGTATAGCTATTACTCTTGATACTTATTCGCATGTGTCGCCGGGGCTTCAGGAAGCAGCAGCCCAACACTTTGACGAATCATTCCTCGCTAGGTATAATGAGGCTGAAAATGAGACTGTTAGAAAAGTTGGTTAGCTATCCGTTAGCTATTTCTAATTATGTCTACTTGGGAAGGCATTGAAATTACAAAAGTAGCTTCAAAAATAGACTGGGAGGGGTGTCCGAGTGGCCGATGGTGACGGTCTTGAAAACCGTTGTCCCCGCAAGGGGACCGTGGGTTCGAATCCCACCCCCTCCGCCATCAGTGTGCCTCAATAGAAACCCTGTTCAACATGGCAATGCCCATCGGATTTAGCTCATACCCGCTGACATAGGGCTTGACCAGGATATAGTTTTGCCCGAACCATAACGGCAGGCAGGCGGCATCACTAACCAGCTTTTGTTCCGTCTGCTGATACAGGGCCAGGCTTGTCTCACTGTCCAGCTCCACATTCGCCCTATCCAGTAAAGCATCTACTTCAGGATTGCTATAGCCACCATTATTGTTCTCAGCACCACTACGGAACAGGATATCAAGAAAATCCTGCGGGTGGGGGTAATCAGCAATCCATCCCGAAAAGTACATCTCGTCTATTTCGTCACTGAGATGGTAAAGGAACCTCTCCGGTTCTAGCTGCCTTACCTCTACTTCCACCCCCAGGTTCTCTCGCCACTCATAGATAATCGCCTCCAGGTCGCTTGATATGAACCCTCCGTAGCCGGAATCGGTAATGGTAATCGGCGGTAGATTAGAGACATCGCCATACTTCGAGTTACTAATTAGCTTCCGCGCCAGCTCTACGTTATACTCCAGACCCGCTAAACCCTCATTATAGCCGGGCATTCCCGGGGGCAGGATGCCACCAGCGGGCTGCACCATGTCCCTGAAGACTAAAGAGGCCAGTTTATCCTTATTAACTGCGTGGCAGAAGGCACGCCGAATGTTCTCGTCATCAAATGGTGGCCTCATGGTGTTAAAGCCAATATAGAAAAAGCTCAGCTCCGGGGAAATTTTCAAATCCTGATAAAAAGGACCCCGCTCATCGGTAACCCGATCAATATAGTAAATGGAGACGCCACTAACATCGATTACACCGGTCTCATACAGATTCATGGGCACACCGCTATACAATTGAAAGACAACCGAATCAACCCTAGCCACTTCACCATAGTAAAGCTCATTCCTTTCCAGAACGAATAAGCTTCTCTCCTGCCACTGCTGAAGCCTAAACGGGCCGGTGCCGTTAGGCTGGCGCCACCACTCCCTTCCCGAGGTGACATTACCCCTGTCAACCACAAAGGCGGTGGGATAGGTCATCTTGGCCAGGAAATAAGACTTGGGGGCATCTAGGGTTACCTCCAGGGTGTAATCATCAATAACCCTGACGCCGCTAATCTCTGCCGTCTCCCCAGCCAGTACCGCCTCCACCCCGACAATATCACCCAGGTAGGAAGCGGCCGTTTGAGAATGCGTATCAGGGTCACAGGCTCTCTCCCAGGAATACTTAAAATCCTGAGCCTTAACCTCGCTGCCATCGTGAAACCTGACGTCCTTCCGCAGATAAAAGGTGTAAGTCCGCCCATTCTCACTGACCTGCCAGCTCTGGGCTATATCCGGCACTGGCTCCAGGTTATCACCCAGACGAACCAAGCCACCAAATATCTGCATGATATATTCGTGGGAGAGGGCATCACCGGAAACAGCCGGGTCAAGGGTATGGGGGTCAATACCGTAAAGATTAAGAACTCCCTCTCCGGCACTAGGGATTGGTGGGGCTGGTGATGGTGCTGGCTGGCAACCAGCCATAAACAGGCTACATAACAATACGGCTGAAATAATTATATATAAGATTTTCTTCATCGCATAAACAAACCTAAAGACACTTCACCGCTAATACCCAGCACCTACCAGCACTAGTTCTATTTCCTTCTCTAAAACCGACGGCTCCGGCTGGGTAACCCATTGCTGCCACAGAGCATCTAAGCCATCCATATCAAAGCCGTATACCTTCTCCAGGGCACCGTCGTAGGTACTGCCTTCCCTAAAGGTATTCAGCAGTTCAAACATTCTTTCCTGCCCGTAACTCATGATAAGAAACTCGACCAGACTGTAACTCTGGGCATAGGAAAGAGCCGCCTCACCGGCGTAAGCCGAGAAGGGAGACGCTAGGCTCTGCACTGAAATAAGTCTACCTTCGGCAATCGCTCCATTAAGATAACCAGCAAACACTGGCTCGAGCGGCCCCTCACTATGCATGGCCAAACCCTCATCAAGCCAGGTCGGCAGGTTATTATAAGGGTTGAGGGTCACCTGATGGATGACCAGGTGAGTTAGCTCGTGGGCAATCGTCCTCTCTCCCCAGTCAAGATTATCCGGGGCTATGCCGATTGCCATAATCCCATAGCGGGTAAAGGCAACACCTCCCGTCCACTCCTGAGGATAAATCATCGACCCCTGTAAATCCCGGGCGCTGGCGTAGATATACAGCTTAACTGGCTTCTCAAGCTCGGCACCAGTATAGTCCTTAAGGTGCTCCAGTGCCCCTTGAGCCGCCGCCATTAGCTCCTGAGCAAAAGCCTCATCCCCTTGATACCAGTATAGGATTATCTTGCCTTCGGTTAGGCTCTGCCAGGCATAGCGACTGTCATTAAACAGAACGGTAGCCGGAGCCGTTGCTACCCTGTCATCCTTGGCATCCGTCACCGTCCACCAGTACTCCACGCTAGAACCGGGGGGGAGCCCACCGATTCTTATCATCTCCAGAGTCCAGTTAATAGAGACCGCCGTCGCCGGCACAAATTCAATATAGATTTCGCTGGTTACCGGGGCAAAGCTCATGCGGTCAACCCGGTAGTGGAGGCGAATATCAGTAATCTCGGCACTACCCTCCGCCGATAAGGTAAAGTTAAGCCCCTGGGGAAAATCGGCCTGAGCCGAGCTATCTAATATTACCAGTTCACTCTGCGCCCAAGTCAGGCCAGGGCTAAACAAAGCCAGTAACAAGCAAATAACTAACGCCAGAAAGCCAGCCTTTTTAATCATTCTTCCTTACCCATAATAGACCGCAGATAGGCAGTTATAAACTCATCCAGTTCTCCGTCCAATACGCCTTCAGTATTAGCGGTCTGATAATTCGTTCTGTGGTCCTTTACCATCCGGTAGGGGTGCAGGACATAACTTCTAATCTGATTACCCCAGCCCGCAACCACATGCTTCCCCTTAAGCCTGGCCCTTTCCTCAGCCCTCTTTTCCAGCTCCAGCTTTAACAGGCGAGACTGAAGTATTTTCAGGGCAATCTCTTTGTTCTGGCGCTGAGAGCGCTCACTCTGACAGGTAACCACCATCCCGCTGGGTAGATGAGTCAGCCTGACGGCACTGCTTGTCTTCTGCATGTGCTGGCCGCCGGGCCCACTGGAGCGGAAGACGTCAACCTTGAGGTCCTCGAGCTCTACCCTAACATCAACATCTGTTTCGGCTTCAGGCATAACCTCAACCAGGGCAAAGGAGGTATGCCGAGCATGGTCAGCATCAAAGGGAGACAGGCGCACTAGGCGATGAACCCCGCGCTCCGACTTCAAATAACCACAGGCATAACTGCCACTAACCTCAATAACCACGCTCTTTATTCCCGCCTCCTCCCCGGGGGAAATGTCTAAGACCTCCGCCCTATAACCGCGCCGTTCCGCCCAGCGCAGGTACATCCTCATTAGCATCTCCGCCCAATCCTGTGATTCGGTGCCGCCAGCTCCAGCATGAATTGATAGGATAGCATCCCTCTCATCATAACCACCACTAAAAGCTAACTCCAGCTCCAGTTCGTCAAGGTAGGAAGCTATCTTCTCTATCTCAGACTGAATCTCTACTTCGAGCTGGGTATCCTCTTCCCCCCCGACTAAAGACACTAATTCTGTGGTGTCAGCTACCTTCTTCTCCAGCCCACGCCACCGCTCGACTACCCTTCTCCTCGCCGCCAACCGACGCATGCTGTTCTGCGCTTTAACCTGGTCTAACCAGAAATCAGGCTGGGCTGAATCCCTCTCTAACTGGGAAATCTCCTTCTCTTTAGCCGCAATGTCAAAGATGCACCAGTGCTGTAGCCACTCTAGCCTGTAAATCCTCTAACTTGTCTCTTAATTCCTGCATCCACACTCACCTTTTTAAAGATTGCCTGATGTTGTGAGATAAACTGCTTCTGGTGACCTCACCCCCTCAAATCCCCCTCTCCTTATCCCATAGTAAAGATTAGGGGCGGGGTATCTCTTCCTGGTCTCAGATTTCCCCCAGCGGCCAGATGGGCCAGCCGGCTGGGCTCAGGTAAACGATACCCCCGACAGCATTTTAGCACCCAGTAGATAGCCGACTCAAGGTTAATCTTATGCCCGATAGAAATATAAACTGGCTTCACACCGAGCTTGGTGCGTAGAGCTGCCCCGATAACCTCACCCCTATCCACTATTTCGGTATAGCTTCCCGGTGCCTCGCCAGGCACTTCATGCTGGCCACAGAGTAACGACTTAGCGCAACCGATAGTTGGCGTATCCAGAAACAGCCCCAAGTGAGAGGCAAGCCCCATCCGCCGGGGATGGGCAATTCCCTGCCCATCAACTAGAATAAGGTCAGGAACCGCGGTAAGTTCTTCGCACGCCGCCAGTATCAAGGGTGATTCCCTAAAGGATAAAAGGCCGGGTATGTAGGGAAAATCAAGCTTCCCGCCGACCGTTTTTGTTTCCACCACCCCAAGTTCTGGGTACTTAAGGACAACCACCGCCCCGGTAGCTGTTCCTGCCTCTTTTTTTACGGATATATCCACCCCAGCGATACAGCGGAGACTCCTGACCTCGCCACTTCTAGACACCTGTGTTGCCAGGCTCCGCTGTATGTCAAGAGCCTGAGTAGTACTAACCCGCCAACTATGTAGTCTCTCTACCCTCATGCCCTGATTATAGCCATTATATAACCCCCTGACAACTATATTTAAATTGAGATTATATATTAACCACTATTGACAGCAAATAGTTAATAGCGCATAATAAGCATAATACTCAACAAGGTAGGAAGGGTCATCAAGAATTGGTAAAGATTAGATTACGACGAGTGGGGGCTAAAAAAAGGCCAAACTACCGGGTTGTAGTGGCTGATGCTCGCGCCCCCCGTGATGGGGCCTTTATTGACATTATCGGACACTATAACCCGCTAACCGACCCGGAGACGGTAGTCATCGATGAAGAAAAGGCACTGCACTGGCTAAGTCAGGG
>DAOWJG010000060.1 GCA_030640485.1 Dehalococcoidales bacterium
AGTGAGCTAGTCAGGCTAGAAAGCCTTATTAAGACGGCTGGCCTGCCTACCAAAATCCCAGACCTTGAAATAGAGAAACTAACCGCGGTAATGCAACACGATAAGAAGGTCCTCAAGGGTAAAATAAGGTTCATCCTGCCTAAATCACTGGGTGAGGTATTTATCACTGATGAAGTAAGCCTATCTTTAGTCGAGCAGATTCTGGTAGCGTAAAATAAAGAGACTTAGCAGTCAGAGTAAAAACCTAGAAGTCAGAGGGGGTTGGAAGTCAGTATGGAGGGGCTGGAAGTCATATGAAACCTAGGATTTGTGCTGCAATTATAGATAAGGACTTGGAGGCGATACGGAAGGTTGAACCTCTGGTAGAGCTATTTGAGGTTCGCATCGACCTCATCGGCGAGGGATGGCCGGAGCTGGCTAAGCAGCTTAAAAAACCATGGATAGCCTGTAATAGAAGCCCTGATGAGGGTGGCAATTGGGAAGGGAATGAAACCGGAAGGATAGAAGAGCTTATTAAAGCCTCTGAGCTGGGAGCCGACATGGTTGACATTGAGGTAAGAACGGAAAACCTGGAGAAGTTTATACCGCTTATCAAGAAGAGAGCCAGGTGCTTGCTATCACTTCATGAACTGGAGAGAACGCCCTCGCTTAATGATTTGAAGGCAATGATTCAAAGAGAGTTAGACGCTGGTGCTGATATATGTAAGGTGATTACGATGGCGCAGACTTCTGAGGACAACCTGACCACATTGCAACTCATCACCGAATTCCCTAAAATAAAGATAGTCTCGTTTGCCATGGGACCCTTAGGTGCTACCAGCCGAATCCTTTGCCCACTGGTTGGGGGATATTTTACCTATGCCTCTCTTGAGGAAGGCAGGGAGTCTGCCCCCGGCCAAATAACGGTAAGCCACTTGAGGAAAATATACGAAATGATGTCAGGACGAGAAAGAAAAATCTATAAAATGGAGAGCCGATGAAAAACAGGGTTATATCGGGAAAAACCAGAATCTGCGGTGTCATCGGCGATCCTATAGAACACACCATGTCACCGGTGATGCATAACGCTGCCTTTAGAGAGCTGGGCCTGGATTACCTATATGTTGCTTTCAGAGTAAGGAAGGAAGAATTGGGCAAAGCAGTTGCCGGGATGAGAGCCCTGAATATAAGGGGCTTAAACGTTACCATACCCCACAAGGTAGCTATCATCCCGTTCCTGGATAAGCTGGACCCGCTGGCGGAGAAGATAGGCGCCGTCAACACCATAGTGAATGGTTACGGGGTTCTGAAAGGCTACAATACTGACGCTACTGGATTTCTGCGGGCGCTGGGGGATAAAGGCATTGAGCCAGAGGGGAAGAGTGTAGTTATCCTGGGGGCAGGTGGTGCCTCAAGAGCGATTTCTTTTATCCTTGCCCAAAGCGGAGCCAATCTGGTTATCCTCAACCGTCTAGAAGAGCTAGATTGGGCGGAAGAGCTAGCCCGTCAGATTTCTAACGTCTTCAAGAAAAAGGTTAAAGCGTTAAAGTTGGATGAGAATAACCTGAGGGTGGCACTAGATAAGGCTGATATCCTGGTTAATGCTACCAGTGTTGGCATGAGCCCGAATATTGATGAGACCCCGGCTCTGGCTAAACTGCTCCGGCCCGGTCTGGTTGTTTTTGATGCCGTGTATAATCCTATAAAGACAAGACTAAGAAGAGAAGCTGAGGCAGCCGGTGCTGAGACTATCGGTGGCCTTGATATGCTGGGCTGGCAGGGGGCATTAGCCTTTGAAAAGTGGATAGGACAAAAGGCTCCGGTTGACCTTATGAAAAATGAAGCCATCAAGGTGTTGGAGACGAATGAACACTAGTGTCGCCCTGATTGGTTTTATGGGGACGGGGAAGACTGCGGTGGGTAAGGCTCTTTCGGAGAAGCTAGGTAAGGAGTTTTTTGAGCTGGACCCCTTGATTGAGCAGAAGGCAGGAAAGACCATTCCCGAGATATTCAACCAGGACGGCGAGATAGGTTTTCGGGAGCTTGAGATTGCGGCTACTAAGGAGGTTACCAAAAAGAAAAACGCTGTTATTGCCTGTGGCGGCGGGGTCGTCCTGAATAAGATAAACATTGACCGATTAAAGAAAGAAGCGGTAATTGTTTACCTCATCGCCTCGCCGGGAGCAATACTAAAACGAACGCTAAACGATGACGAAGAAAGACCGCTCCTTAAAGTAGCTGACCCAGCCCTAGCCATCCGGGAGCTCTTAAGATTTCGCAAGCCATTTTACGAACGTGCCGCCGATATTACCGTAAATACGTCAAAACTGGATGTTGATTCTGTCGTTAACCAAATAATAACCAAGTTAAGAGAATATGAAGGTTTCCGTTAATAAAAGTGAAGTAAAAGGGACGGTAAGAGCTCCCGCCTCAAAAAGCTATACCATTCGGGGACTCATGTGTGCTGCCCTGGCTAAGGGTGAAAGCGAAGTTGTATACCCCTTGAACTCTGAAGATACTGAAGCTGCGCGCAGTGTATTATGTAAAGTCGGAGTAAAAATCACCCACGAAGTCAGGATAAAAAAGCGAGAAGAGGATTTGTGGCGAGTCAGGGGTGATAACTTCCACGAACCAGATACAGATCTGTTCTGTGGTGATTCGGCGGCCACCTTGAGATTCATGATGGCTATCGGCTCCCAAGTCCCCGGAGAATGCCGCTTGGTTCCTGGCCCTTCCCTGGCTCAAAGACCAGTTCAGCCACTAGTCCAGGCACTCCGGCAACTGGGAGTGGACTGTTGGGCTGAAGGTGAGCTACCCCCGGTTACTGTCAGAGGAGGCAGACTTAGCGGTGGTACAACCGAACTACCCGGCAATATAAGCTCCCAGTTTGTCTCGGCGCTGCTGCTTATATCACCCCTTGCCGAGCACGGAGTCAAAATCAGGCTGACCACACCACTGGAATCGAAGCCTTTTGTACTGATGACCCTAGACTGTCTGGCGAAGTTCGGCATAAAGGTAGAAGCATTCCCTGATTTAAGGGAGTTTAATATATCGTCACAAGCATATAAACCATCCAGATATCTGGTGGAGGGGGATTGGTCCTCAGCCTCGTATCTTCTGGCACTGGGGGCACTATCGGGAATGGTAGCCGTGGCAAACCTGAACCCGGAGAGCCTACAGGGCGATAAGATTATATTAAGCTTCCTCAAAGACATGGGGGCACTAGTTAGTATAGACAAAAACACCATAACCGTGAGAAAATCAAGACTAAAGGCTATAAAAGCTGACCTAGCTGACTGCATAGACCTGCTACCGACCATGGCGGTTCTAGCCGCTGCGGCCGACGGGATAAGTGAGTTCACCGGGATAGAAAGAGCCAGAATAAAGGAATCAAACCGGGTCTTAGCAGTAAGGGAGGGGCTGGAGAAAATGGGGGTCAGGGTTCAGGAAGAAAGAAACCGGTTAATCATTACTGGCTCAACCCTACAGGGAGCTATCATCGATACCAAGAATGACCACCGGATTGCCATGGCTTTTAGTGTCCTCGGCATAGTGAATGGAGAAACGGTAATAAATAATGCTGAATGTGTCACCAAGACATTCCCTGAGTTCTGGGAGGTCATAAGAAGCCTTGGTGGTGAGGTGAAGATAGATGGGAAATAGCCTGGGTAAGCTCTTTACCATAACCAGCTTTGGAGAAAGCCATGGGAGAGGTGTGGGCACCATTATTGATGGCTGCCCTGCTGGTCTAGCCATTACCGAAGCCGATATCCAAAGAGAGCTAGACAAGAGAAAACCAGGCGGAAGTATCGCCACGACAGTGAGAAAAGAAGCGGATAAGGTTGAGATTCTGGCCGGTATCTTTAACGGCAAAACCACCGGGGCCCCCATCTGCCTAGTGATATGGAACCAGGATGTAGATTTCAGTGAGTACGAGAGGATTAGATTTCTGCCGAGGCCGGGTCAGGCTGACTACACTGCCTTTATGAAGTACGGCGGATTTAATGATTTCAGGGGTGGGGGCAGGTTTTCCGGCAGAGTTACCGCCACTCTGGTGATGGGTGGGGCTATTGCCCGGAAACTGCTCAAGCTGCTAAAGATTGAGGTTATGGCTCATACGATCGAGATAGGAGGCATAAGAGCCAAAGCGAAGGGGCTTGATGAGATTAGAGAGAATAGAAATAAGAATCCGTTACGGTGTGCCGACCTTAAGGCTACCGAGGAGATGGTAAAAGCTATTGAGGCAGTCAAGAAAGAGGGGGACAGTCTCGGCGGCATTATAGAGGGTATCGCGCTTAATGTACCGGCTGGTTTGGGAGAACCAATCTTTGATACAGTGGACGGTGAGCTGGCTAGAGCCCTTCTGGCTATCCCGGCTGTTAAGGGGGTTGAGTTTGGTGCCGGTTTCTCCGCTGCCAGTAAAAAGGGCTCCGAGAATAACGACCCCTTCACCCTAAAAAATGGTAGGATAGTCACGACTACCAATAATGCTGGTGGTATTCTTGGGGGCATAAGTAACGGTATGCCGATAATAGCTAGGGTAGTCATCAAACCGACACCCTCTATCGCCAAGAGTCAGCCGACAGTAAATATTAGAGATATGGAGAATGCTAGTTTGACCATCAAGGGAAGGCACGATGTCTGTATTGTCCCCCGAGCGGTAGTGGTGGTGGAAGCCATGATGACCATAACCCTGTGCGACCTGGCGATGAGAGCCGGACTAATTCCCCGGGTGATAAAATGAGCTTAGAAGATTTGAGGCAGAAGATAGACGTCATTGATACTGAGATTGTCAGGCTAATCGGTGACCGGATAAGGCTTGCCTGTGAAATAGGCGAGGAGAAGCGGCTACAGGGCAAGCAAGTCAACGACCAGGCAAGAGAGAAAAGGGTCTTAAGCCACATCAAACGCATTGCCCAGAGTGAAAATATAAATCAGGAAATTATTGAAAGTATCTACCAGCAAATAATGACGGTGTGCCGAAGGACACAGGGCACTGAGGTCGCCTTTCAGGGTGAAGTCGGCGCCTATAGTGAGGAAGCAGCCCTCCAGTTTTTCGGGCCCCTAATAACCACCAAGCCCTATGAAAGCCTGGACGAGGTCTTTAAGGTTGTAGAGCGAGATGAGATGCAGTTTGGCATTATACCGGTGGAAAACTCACTGGAGGGGAGCATCAGCCGGTCATATGACCTGCTCTTAGACTCAAGCCTTAGGGTATGCGGTGAAATAGAAC
>DAOWJG010000065.1 GCA_030640485.1 Dehalococcoidales bacterium
CGTAGATATGCGTAACATGGAGCAGTGCTTTTAATACCCTTCGTTCAGGGATTATGGTAATAGCAACTTGTCAAGCTGGGTCTGATTAAAACCGATGATAATTTCACCATTAATAAGAATAACCGGGACACCCATCTGTCCTGATTTCTTTATCATCTCCTTAGCGGCATCTCGATCTACGGCTACATTGCGTTCAATATATGGCATTCCTTTTCGGGAGAGATAATCCTTAGCCCTTTTGCAGTAGGGACAGGTAGGCGTCGAATAGACAACTACTTGTTTGTCAGCCATTCTTCCACCTCCTGCTTAAGAATTCCCAAATTAGTATTCTATAATTCCTAACGAAAGAGAAGCCGTTTTGTTATTACCGCTGAACCTGTTCTGGGAGTCCATTTATTGGTATAGAATATCATAGTGAAACATTAGAACAAGGCTCAGCCCTCTGCTGGGTGAATCTGCTCGCCAACTATGGGGTTACCGCATACCGGACAGTTAGCCACCAGTGGCACTTGGCAATCAGGGCATAAACCAGTGGCTTTGGTTTCATAACCACATTCCGGACAGACATATTTGACATGTTCCATCGATTCACCCCCAGGCTGTTCGGTAGTGGTAATCTTAGATCTTCTTATCGGGGATGTCAAGATTTCATATCGGGAAGTCTGTAAGCTAGCGCAAATGATTAAGGCCAGACTATGAACCGTTTGTGCTATAATTCGCTTAGAAGGCTGTTTGTAAAGGGGAATCACTACGTTGCAGCGTGGTAGTAAGACTCAGATTTTAAGGCGTTCATTTATTTTCGCCAGCCTGAATGATGATGAGCTCGCCGAACTAGCTAACCTCGCCGTAGAGCGCAGTTTCGTACCAAATGAGTTCATATTCTGGGATGGAGATACCCCAGAATGGTTCTTCATCGTCGCCGAAGGAAAGGTAAAGGTTCTCAAACATTCATCTTCAGGGAGGGAGTTTGTTATCGCCTTTTTCGGCTCTGGTGAAATGTTCGGCGAGGTCGCTGTTTTTGAAAACAAGCCTTATCCCGCTTCAGCCCAGGCTGTAGTTGAAACCAAAGTGGTAGGGATTAAAAGGGAAGACTTCCTGTCTTTCCTGGCTAACCGTCCTCAGGTAGCCCTCAGTATTATCAATGTCTTAGGGGGGCGGCTCAGGGAGGCACAGAGTCGTCTTAGAGACCTTGCCGCGGAGAAGGTTGAGCAGCGTCTGGCCAGTGTCCTGCTTATGCTCTCTTCAAAGCTTGGTCTTACCCTCCCCTTTACCCGGCAGGAGATTGCCGACATGACAGGTACCACTACTGAGACGGTGATCCGGGTTCTGAGCCATCTTAAGGATAGGGGAATTATTAGTCCCGCTCGCGGTAAGGTGACTATCTGCGATAAGGAAAAACTTAGGTTGCTGAGTGAAGGCCCGCCCCGAATATAGAATCACTAGCGACGAGATATTCTACCACCCCGGTTTGTTCCCGCACCGCAATTATTTTAGCGATGATGCCCCTTTATATGATGTAAATCATAGTCGGCGTTGTTAATAAGCGGTATTATTGTCTTAGACTAAGAGACAAAACAAGCACTGTTGGGAGGTGGTGAGAATGTATAGTCGGTGTCCTGGTCAGGATAGTAGAAATCTACGGGTGGAACTGCACAAATGCCCTAACTGTGGTTATGAGGTTGAAATCTTCTCTGATGAAATCAAGGTAAAATGCTCCCAGTGCGGTGAAAATGTCTACCGGGAGAAAACACCTTCATGTATTGACTGGTGTGCTTCAGCCCGTCAGTGCCTGGGGGAAGAAAGATGGCGACAGCTTAGGGGTAAAGATTAAGACCAACTTACGGTAAGGCAACCTAGGGAAGGATGAAATGACTACAAAAGTTCTAAGGAAGATAATTAGAATCGATGAGGAGAAGTGTAATGGCTGTGGGGTCTGTGTTCCAGACTGCATTGAGGGAGCCCTTCAGATTATTGATGGCAAGGCAAAACTCATTAGTGAGACATACTGTGATGGTCTGGGTGCTTGCCTCGGGGAATGCCCGCAGGGAGCCATCACCATTGAGGAGAGAACGGCCGAGGATTTCGACGCGGCGGCGGTGAAACGTCACCTAGAAGCAACAAAACCGGCTGGAGAACAGCTTCCATGCGGTTGCCCCTCGGCTACGGTTACTCAATTTGTGAGGCAGGAGACAAGAGAGGTTGCCACCGGCGTTGAGGCACCCCCACCGTCAATGCTTGGCCACTGGCCGGTCCAGCTTAGCCTTGTGCCCCCGACGGCACCTTTTCTTCAGGGAACTGACCTGGTGCTGGCTGCGGACTGTGTTCCCTTCGCCTACGCTGGCTTTCATCATGATTTCCTGAGAAATAACAGCCTGCTGGTAGCCTGTCCCAAACTGGATGACTTCCGGGCCCACCAGCAGAAGCTAACCGAAATTCTGCACCGTTCCGCCGTAAAGAGCCTGACGGTGGTGTACATGGAGGTACCCTGTTGCTCTGGACTGGTGCATATGGCCAAGCAGGCAATACGTTTGAGCGGCAGAGATATTCCCCTTGAGGAAGTAACCATTGGCATTAAGGGCGACGTAAAGTCCTAAAACCTGAAAAGGTTACTATGGGAGAGAGAATCAGCCTGGATACTATCGTTTTTGAAAAGTAGGCTGGCTAGTTATCCTCACTGGATGGCTCAACCTGAGACCCTTCTTCTAGACCGGGGTTACACTTATGCACAATGAGCCTAAGCCCATCCCGTCCGACGACGATGACTTCCTCCCCCACTTCTATCCTGTGGTCAGTAGATTTAGCCTCCCAGAGTTCACTGCTAATTCTGATGATACCCACCGGAGCCAATGGTTCTATTACCTTACCCTTACAACCCGCCATGTCGGTCAAACCAGCTAGCGGTTTTCTCACCAGGGCCCTGATACCGAGTCGGTAAGAGATAATGCCGTAAGCAGCCAACCCCGCCATCATGGCGATTAAACCGCCTAAAGGTATCTTAACCCCTAGTCTAGGTAGACCCCAGAGTATAAATGCAGCCAGGGCCATCTCCTCGAGCGAAGTGGCCAAAACAGTTAATATAAGTCTAGACTTCCTCATCTTATTACTACCTCTATATTATATTTATTATAACAGGACTACCCCAGTTGCTGATACTCAAATGTGGGTGCTATAATTAGCCAACATAAATGCAGTTAGAGGTAAACAATGAAGCTTAGCCGCGAGGAAGTACTACATATTGCTCTCCTTGCCCGGCTGGGTTTAGATGAAGCCGAGGTGAATAAGTTTAGCGAGCAATTATCCAACCTTCTAGAGAGCTTTGAGGTGCTGCAGCAGGTAGATACTACTGGTGTCCTACCGACTGCCCAATCTATTGCTCTTCAGAATGTAGTCCGGAGTGATGAAGCTCGAGCTTCCCTACCCCAAGACCAGGCTCTAGCCAACGCACCCCGAAAAGAAGGGGATTTCTTCAGGGTGCGACCGGTGTTTGGCTGACACGCGACCGACTCTCTTCTCCTCACCAGAGGAAAAGGGCAGGATTACTAAATAAAAAACGAAGGGGTCGTCTGATAATCAAACATACCCAGTTAACAATCCATGAAGCTTATCAGTTACTTAAAACCAGACAACTTTCCTCAGTGGAGCTGACCAAGGCCTGCTTGGAGCGTATCCATAAGGTAGAGTTAAAGGTTCGTGCCCTGGTTACGGTTACTGATGAGCTGGCGCTATCTCAAGCCCAAAAGGCTGACGCGCTTATAGCTACGGGCAACGCTAGTCCCCTTACCGGCATCCCGGTGCTCATCAAAGACAACATGTGCACCAAAGGGATAAAAACCACCTGTTCATCGAAGATGTTAGAAAACTTTGTGCCTCCCTATGACGCTACCGTAGTTGAGAAGCTAAATGCGTGTCATCCGGTAATCGTAGGTAAGACAAATATGGATGAATTTGCGATGGGTTCGTCCACCGAGAACTCCGCCTTCTTCCCCACCGGTAATCCCTGGGACTTAAACCGCGTCCCCGGTGGGAGTAGCGGGGGGTCAGCAGCAGGGGTAGCTACTGGCGAAGCTATCTATGCCCTTGGTTCAGATACTGGCGGCAGTATTCGTCAGCCGGCTGGTTTCTGCAGTGTTACCGGCCTGAAACCTACCTACGGCAGGGTAAGTCGATACGGACTGGTTGCCTTTGCCAGTTCCCTGGACCAGATTGGGCCGCTAACCCGGGATGTTACCGATTGTGCCCTGGTATTGAATGCCATTGCTGGCTACGATGCTAGAGACTCTACCTCGGCTCCCTATCCCGCACCTGATTACACTCAGGCTCTAACCAGTGACCTCAATGGCATTCGTCTCGGCATTCCCAAAGAGTATGTTGTTGAGGGCATGCAGGCGGAGGTGACAACCGCAATACGAGCCGCCATCAGTAAGCTTGAGGGGCTGGGAGCCAGTGTAGACTGGGAGGTATCACTTCCTCATACCCCCTACGCCCTGGCCGCCTACTATATCATCGCGCCGTCAGAGGCATCAGCCAACCTCGCCCGCTACGATGGGGTAAAGTATGGCTTCTCTTATCTGGAGACCAATAACATGTGGGAGGCACTGGAGAAGACCCGCCAGTATGGTTTTGGCCCTGAGGTAAAAAGGCGTATCATGCTGGGAACCTACGCCCTGTCCGCCGGCTATTATGACGCTTGGTACTTAAAAGCCCAGAAGGTTCGCACCCTGATAAAGCAGGAATTCGACCAGGCCTTTACTAAATTTGATGCCCTGGTAACCCCTACCTCACCCACCGTCCCCTTCAAAATCGGGGAGAAGGTGGATGACCC
>DAOWJG010000027.1 GCA_030640485.1 Dehalococcoidales bacterium
AAAGTTAAGAATAAGCTGGGGACCCTGCATGATGTTGGGCTGGGCTATATTCGCCTGGGGCAGCCGGCACCGACTCTCTCCGGAGGCGAGGCGCAGCGGGTAAAGCTAGCCACCGAGCTATCGCGGCGGTCTACCGGGCGTACCCTTTATATCCTCGACGAGCCGACTACCGGCCTTGCCTTTGATGATGTAGCGGCACTCTTGCGGGTACTGCAGCGTTTGGTTGACGGCGGTAACACCGTGATTGTCATTGAGCACCATCTGGACGTAATTAAGAATGCCGATCATATTATTGACCTCGGACCAGGGGCTGGTGACCGGGGTGGCCATATTGTTGCCATCGGCACGCCTGAGGAGATAGCCCGGGAGCACTCCTCTGCCACCGGACAGTATCTGGGTAGGGTATTGGCTAAAGACATAGAGTATGCTCTAACCAGCTGACCTCTATATAGTTAAGTCTTTTCAATTTGGTGCCGAGCAGTCGTGGGGGGATTCAGAGTTGCCCCCCCTTATTTTTCCTAGGGAGAGAGAATCAGGTTGCTATTAAATAGGCGGGATCCAGGCTCAACCGGAGATAAAAAGCCAAAGGTCTTTTATGGCTATATTATAGTCCTGGTCGGTTTCTGTATCCAAGCACTGTCTTGGGGCATGTTCAACACCTTTGGCGTCTTTTTCAGCTCTTTTTTAACTGAGTTTGGCTGGTCGAGGGCGACAATTTCTGGCGCTGCTTCGTTAAGTGGCATTGTAATGGGTTTTGTTGGCATTACTGCCGGCAGGCTGGGCGATAAGATTGGCCCTAGGATGGTTATGGTCGGTTGCGGCGTGTTTTTGGGTTCAGCCTATTTGCTGATGTCACAGATTAATGCTACCTGGCAGCTATATCTATTCTATGGGGTGATAGGGGGAATTGGCTTCAGTGGCATGGATGTTTTGCCCTTATCCACAGTCGCCAGGTGGTTTGTCAAGAAGAGGGGAATGATGACCGGCATTCTAAAGATTGGTACCGGTGCCGGCATGTTGATTTTCCCGTTAGTGGCGCCTCGGCTTATCGCTAACTACGGCTGGCGCAGCTCCTACATTTTTATAGGTATTGTGGTCATGGTAGTAATCGTCACGGCGGCACAGTTCCTCAGGCGTGACCCGGCGCAAAAAGGGCTGTTACCCTACGGGGCAGATGAAGCCGGCGCTGACAGTCTAAATTGGAAGGATGAAGGGTTTTCTCTTCGGGAAGCGATGCATACCAGCCAGTTCCGGATACTCTGTGCCATGTACGCAATCATTCTCTTCTGCTCACAGACCATGCTGGTTCATATTGCCCTTCACGCAGTTGACCTTGGAATCCCGCTGACAAGCGCTGCCGGTGTTCTGTCTACCATCGGTGGGGTAAGTATGGCGGGTAGGGCGGTAATGGGCAGTGCTGGTGATAGAATTGGGACTGGGAGGGCAGTTATTATCTGCTCTATTTTTCTATTAGCCGGTTTAGTCTGGCTTCAGTTTGCCAACGAGTTGTGGATGTTATACTTGTTTGCCGCCATATATGGTTTTGGTCACGGGGGCTTTTTTACAGTGCTGTCACCGTTGGTAGCCGATCTATTCGGGCTAAATTCACACGGCGCAATCTTTGGCAGTGTTTTCTTCAGCGGTACTATCGGAGGTGCTATTGGCCCCATGCTGGCTGGTCGTATATTTGACGTTACTGGTAGTTATCAACTAGCCTTCAAAATCTGTGGATTTGCCAGCGTGGCGGTACTTATACTATCCTTACTTTTGAGACCGCTAAGGAGAAGGGAGGTGATAGATGAACCGAAAAGAGGTGCTTGAATCGGTCAGGGAGAATGTGGGGAACAAAAATCTGGTAAAGCACATGTTAGCTGCTGAGGTGGTAATGCGGGCTCTAGCCCGGCGCCTGGGTGAGGACGAGGAGGAGTGGGGGTTTACCGGTCTCTTACACGATATCGATGTGGAGCTCACCGAGGGAGACATGAAGGCTCATAGCAAGCTGGGGGCGGACCTGGCTCGGGAACTGGGGGCGAGCGAGGCTATGGCTCACGCTATCTTGTGCCATAATCAAGCCCACGGTGTTCCCTGTGAGACTAGGCTGGATAAGGCTCTATTCTGTGTTGACCCCTTAACCGGCTTAATCACGGCGGCGGCTCTGGTTAGACCGGATAAGAAGTTGGCTGGGCTTACCGCTAAATCAGTCGTCAAGCGATTTAAGGAAAAGGGCTTTGCTGCTGGGGTGGATCGGGAACAGATCTCATCGTGTCGCGAGCTCGGGCTGGAGCTTGGTGAGTTTATTGAGCTGGGGCTGGGGGCAGTGCGGGGCATTGCCAGCGACCTCGGACTATAGATTTTGAACTTACTTCGCTAACCATGGACTACCCGATTGGCCAACCTGCTGCGAGAGGGGTCTTGAGCCATAGGTTAATTAGTTTACTTCAAGTGTGGAGCCGTTTACAGTCTTGATGACATTAATGCGGGTGGGGAAGGCGTCTCTTAATTCCTCAATATGAGTGATAACCAGTATCTTATTAAAGTCATCCTGAATCGAGTTTATGGCTTCCTTAAGTTTTTCTAGGCCAGCACTATCCTGAGTGCCGAAGCCTTCATCAATAACCAGGGTGGGCAGTGGAGCCCCTGCTCGTCTGGCCAGCAGTTTAGACAGGGCAATACGAATGGCAAAGTTAATACGGAAGGCTTCACCACCGCTAAACATTTCGTAGTTTCGTGTCCCCAGTTCGTCAGAGATTTTAATATCCAGGGTTTCCACGACATTCCCGGCCTTTGTTTCCCGTTGCGTCTCAATCTTGATATGCATTCTATTGTCAGTCATGCGAGACAGTAGTTCATTGGCTTCAGTTTCAATCTCAGGGAGGGCGCTCTCAATAAGGAGGGCTTGGATTCCCCTTTTGCCGAAGGCTTGCGCTAGGTCTTTATAGATTTTCTCCTCTCTTGCGGCTTGAGATAGCCGTTTTCCCTTTTCCTCCCTTTTTATCTCTAGTTCCGCTAGGCGGTCTAGCTTTGCCTTCAGGCTCCACATTGCCTCCTGGGCCTGTTTTTGCCTGGCCAATAGCGCTTGGTGTTCGTTTTCGGCCTGGATAAAATCGTTGACCAGTTGTGGCAGTCGATTAAGTTCTTCACTTAAGTCTTGCCGTTTTTGATTATCGGTCTTAAGGCGGTGGCGTAGCTCTTGAGCAGCTTCGCCGGCTCGGGAAGCGGCCTCTTCTTCCTGGCTTACGAGCCTTTCGGCTTCTTCCAGTTTTCTCTTTAAATTCTGGTACTGCTCCAGGCTGGTTAGGCGCTGGCGTACCTCGTCATGCTGTCTTGTGTCATAGCTGAGTTTCGCCAGTTCGTCTTCTAGCTCACTTAGTGCCTGTTGTTCGGTAAGGGCAAAGTCTCTTCTGGCCAGGTGTTCTTCAATCTCGGCTAGGCTTTTTCTGGCCTCACTTAGCTTGCCTGCGGCCTCTTCAGCTTTGAGTAACTCTTGGTTTAAGATGCTGGCTTTGGTCTGGAGCGAGGCTCTATCTTGATTTAGCTTGGTTTCAAGCTGAGAAATTTCGCTTTCCCGCCGGGTAAGCTCTGTTTCCTTTTGGGCTAGCTCAGCCTGGTTTAGCTTTAGGGATTCAAGCTTGCTGTGCCTGTCGCTGATATACTTGGTCTCAATGAGGTTTATGCCCCCTGCCTCAAGCTCGGTCTCGCATAGCGGGCACTTGGTGCCCTTTTGGGTTAGCAGTAGGCGAAGCTTTTCCCCGATTTCTTTTATTTCTCGTTCCAGCTGGGTTTTTCTGGACTCCAGGTAGTTTACCTGGGTTCTTAGTTCTTGGCTACCCTTTTTTTCTTTACTTAGTCTTTCTTCCGGCTCAGCCAGCTTAAGTAGTTGAGCCTGTATCTGCGTTAGCTCCTTCTTGAGCGCGGGCAGTTTCTGTGAGCTGGTTTCTAGTTCACCAATTTGGCTTTGCACTACGGCATGCGCTTTAACTAGAGCTTGTCCGGCCTGGGTGATGGTCATCTCTAGCTGGTGCAGGCGTTCACTCAGAGTGGTAACCAGTCTTAACTTCTGGTCAAGTTCGTCGCTTAGCTTTTTAGCGTTAGTAAATTGGGTGTGGCCTTCCTCTATTGTGAAGCGTTGGGCGATTAAGCCTTCGTACTCTTTGAGCCTTAAACGGTGCTGGTTAACCTGGTCATCCCAGCGCTCCAGGTCTCTTACCGTCTTGGTGAGGTGCTCCTCTAACTGAGCCAGTTCAGATTTCTTGTTTTCCAGGGCTTCCTTTTCCTGCCGCAGATTATTAAGCCTGGCCTCCTGCTTGGTTACTTCTTTTTCTATAGCGGAGAGCTGGCTTTGCCCGGCTTCAAATTCAGCTTCATAGCTTGGTTTTTGGGCAAGTTCACTGTTTATATCCTGGATAGTGCTCTCAAGCTGTGTCCTTTCCATTTCCTGCTCTTTAGCCCGGTTTTTAGCCTGCTCTTCCAGCCTATCGTAGAAGGAAAGCCCCAGAATGTCAGCCAGCACCTGCTTACGCTCCACGGGGCGTTTGATGGTGAACTCATCAGCACGACCCTGCAGAAGCAGGGCACTATTAACAAATGTTGGGTAGTCCATGCGCAGGACGTCAATAATCTTCTGCTGGGTCTGGGCAATACTGTTGCCGGTAAGTGCCTTGAAGACACTATCAGTGGCTATCTGAAATTCCAAGATGGTCTTGCCGGCACTCCCGCGACGTTTCGGTTTGGCGTGCTTGCGCAGGATACGGTAGGATTGCTCGCTAACGGCGAAGTCAAACTCTACCTCCATTTCCGTCTGGCCCAGGTGAACCAGGTCATCATCGCTCTTGGCTCTGGTTTTTCCCCATAGCGCCCAGGTCATGGCATCAATTAGAGCCGACTTACCGTTACCGTTATCACCGCAGATACAGGCGGTATGAATACCCTCAAAGGAGAGTGGGGGCACATTATCCCGGTAGCACATAAAATTGCGCAGTGCTAGCCTAATAGGAATCATTCAGAAAATCCTCGTGCTGATAATTTGTTATGAGCCGTCTGTAAAACCTCAGGTAATGATGTTCTTCGCTATTCTAGCATAATTAAGGGTTATAGAAGAGAAGGGCTTGACAAAGAGGGCTCCCCTGCTTAAAGTTTTATGACGCAACTGTGCCCACATTTTTAACCTTTACAAATATCCCAGTGATAGCGGTGTAAAGGAGGGACTTAGGTGGATGACTATGTAAAGCCCGATTTTGAAAAGGTGGCGCTACTTACTGTCGACGTGCAACGCGACTTTACTCTACCCGGGGCGCCGGTAGAGATTCCAGGCACGATGGATGTTTTACCTGGCATCCAGCGGCTGGTACGAGGATTCAGAGAGCTAAAAAGGCCAATCGTCCATGTGGTCCGGCTTTATCTATCGGACGGTTCTAATGCTGACCTGTGTCGGCGTAGGGTTATCGAGAACGGGAAGGGAATGGTGGTTCCCGGTAGTGAGGGGGCAGAACTGGTGGAGGAGCTTAAACCGGCGCCTGAAATTAAACTGGATGCCGTGAGGCTACTTGCCGGGAAGTTACAGTTGCTTGGTTCTGAAGAATGGGTTATGTACAAGCCTAGATGGGGGGCATTCTTTCA
>DAOWJG010000017.1 GCA_030640485.1 Dehalococcoidales bacterium
CATACGAACCAGGGCTGAGGTAGGTTCTCCCTGACTACCGGTGGTGACAAAAACAATTTTGTGGCGTGGCATACCCTTGAGTTCATCAAGCCGTGCCAGTACTCCTTGCGGGTCGCTAAGATAGCCTAATCTCAGTGCCATTTGTGAGGTGTTTATCATACTGCGTCCGACAATAAAGACCCGGCGTTGATGCTTGGCGGCGGCATCAATAACCTGCTGAACACGGGAGACCAGTGAGGAGAAGGTAGTTATTATCACTCTTCCCGGTGCGTTAGCCATAACATTGTCCAGGGTTTCACCAACCACCCGTTCTGACGGGGTGTAGCCGGGTAGCTCAGCGTAAGTGGAGTCGGTAAGGAGAAGCATGACGCCTTGAGCACCTAATTGAGCCAATCGAGATAGGTCGGTCGGTTTGCCGCTGACCGGGGTATAGTCAATCTTAAAGTCTCCACTATGAACTACGGTGCCCACCGGCGTGTGTATGATTAGCCCCACGGCGTCGGGTATGCTGTGGCAGACGGGGAAGAACTCTATTTTGAACTTCCCCAGGGTAAAACTTCCCCCGGGGGGTATAGTTTTGAGCTTGGCACCGGCTAGTGCTTTGCGTTCTTTAAGCTTAACCGAGATGAGACCCTGGGTAAGCTTTGTTGAATAAATCGGCACATTAAGCTGGGGCAGCACATAGGGCAGAGCCCCGGTGTGGTCATCATGCCCGTGGGTGATAATTATACCTCTTATTTTCTCCCGCTTCTCTAATAGGTAGCTGATGTCCGGGATTACCAGGTCAATACCTAGCATTTCCTCCTCGGGAAACATAAACCCGGCATCGATGACGATGATGTCTTGCTCATATTCCATTACCATCATGTTCTTGCCGATTTCACTCAGTCCGCCGATAGGGATTATCTTAAGTCTTGGTTTAGTCAAAGATTTAACCCTCAAACATATTTAGTTGCTTCGGCCCTTGTTTTACCTCGGTGACAGTTTCTGCCTCGGCGAGGAGGGCTGGAATCTTGAGCATATCAGCCTCAATTACCTGGCGTAAGCTCTGCTGGTGAAGAGCCGCTGCGGGGTGATACATAGCGTAATAGATGATATTGTCCTGCCTGTGAGCGGTGCCGTGGATTTTGCTGATGCTCTTACCGGGGAAGAACATCGCCATGGAGTAACGTCCCAAGGTCACCACCATCTTGGGGCGAATTAACTCAATCTGGCGGTCTAGCCAGTGGCGGCAGGTATGTATTTCAAGGGGTAAGGGGTCACGGTTTCCCAAGGGACGGCACTTGACCACATTAGTAATATAAACCTGCTGGCGTCTTAAGCCGATAGAGGTAATCAACTCGTTAAGAAACATACCGGCCGGTCCGACAAAGGGACGCCCCTGTTGGTCTTCATGCCAGCCTGGTGCCTCCCCAATGAACATAATATCGGCAGCCTCGGCTCCTTCACCGGGAACTGCTATGGTTCTGTTTTCCGCTAGTACTTGACACCTCTGGCAGACGAGGATTTCTTGGCAAAGCTCACTTAGTGCTGACATGTGATTTCTTTAGTAGGGAACTTAATTTAGCCACCCTTTAATTATGATGATAGCACGGGAAATAGGGCAAGTCAATTGAACCGGCGTAGTGTAGTGTGGGTGAAATAGTAGGACGAGGGCATTAGTTGTGATGGCATTGGCAGGTTGATAGACAAGCCATAAACAGTGGTCATACCTAAGACTTAGGGGTTTAAGGGCAGTAGCCGCTACTGCCCTTAAACATTCATTGTAGTGTCGCCTTAGCTGTCTTAAAGCCGTATGTTATCGTAGGTAAAGTGAGGCAGCCGGGCTAAGGCGTAATTGGAGGGTAGAACCCCGGTCGGGCACAGCGAAAAGCACTCCCCGCACTTAGGGCATTCCTCGGCGGCGATATCGGGGAAGAATATTACCTGTCGCTCGGTGCCCCTACCGACGAAACCAATGGCATTCTTACCTTTGACCTCGTTACAGTACCGCACACACAGTCCACAGAGAATACAGAAGTTTGGCTCTATGTCAAACCTCGTTTTGGTGATACCATATCTTGTGGCGTAGTCCTGTATCATCTTGACCCCCGGGGAAGTAGCGAGCATTAATTCCAGGAGCATCCGGCGAATTCTGATGACCGGTTCGGATTCGGTGTCTACCTTAAGTCCCTCCTCGACGGTGTAGACACACGCCGTAACCAGGCGTGACTGCGGTCCCTTGGTTATCTCCACGGTGCATAGCCGACAGGCACCGTGGGGGGCTAATTTCTCGTGATAACAGAGGGTAGGGATATCAATCCCCACACCCTGGGCAGCTTTCAGGATGGAGATACCTTCCTCAGCGGTGACTTTCTGGCTGTCGATTGTTAAGGTGACCTCACTCACTTTTTCCACCTCGCTTCTGTTTTAGTTCGGTCCCGATGGGAACCGGTTCCGGCACGGGGATGCCAGAGAGCTTGACGACAGCGCCAAAGCGGGTCGGGCAGACCTCAAGACAGGCCCCACATTTGGTGCATTTATCCTGGTCAATGACATGAATCAGGTTTTTGCCGCCGCTGATAGCCTCCACCGGACAGTTTCGGAGGCAAATCAGGCAGGCCTGACATTTCTCCGGCTCAATGTAGTAAGAGATGAGCTTCTTACAGACACCGGCGGAACAGCGCTTCTCCTCAACGTGGGCTTCATACTCATCTCGGAAGTATTTAATCGTGCTTAAGACCGGGTTGGGTGCCGTGTTACCCAGGGCACAAAGAGAGGCGTCCCTGACCACCTCGGCTATCTCCTCCAGTAGCTCTATGTCTCTAGTTCTGCCTTGTCCGGCGCAGATTCTATTCAGTATCTTGAGCATCTGGTAGATTCCCTCGCGGCAGGGAATGCACTGACCGCAGGATTCTTCAGACAGGAAACTCAGGAAATATCGGGCGACATCGACCATACAGGTGTCCTCGTCCATGACAATCATGCCGCCGGAGCCCATCATGGAGCCGACCTTGGTAAGCTCGTCAAAATCCACCCGGGTATCGATTAAGCTTTCGGGGATGACCCCGCCGGAGGGGCCACCGGTCTGAACCGCTTTGAACTTCTTGCCTTTGGGAATACCACCACCGATATCGTAGATAATCTCCCTCAGGGTCATCCCCATGGGTACTTCCACCAGGCCGGTATTGTTTACCTTACCCACCAGGGAGAAAATCTTGGTTCCCTTGCTCCCCTCCGTGCCGATGCCACTGAACCATTTCGCACCCTTAGTTATTATCAGGGGTACGGTAGCCCAGGTTTCCACGTTATTCAGGTTACTTGGTCTTCCCCAGATACCGCTTACCGCGGTACGAACATATTTTGGCCTCGGTTCACCTAGTCGCCCCTCAATGGCGGTCATCAGGGCGCTTGATTCACCGGAGACGAAGGCCCCAGCTCCGCGGTGTACCGTAACATCAAAGTCAAAGCCAGAGCCGAGGATATTAGTTCCCAGAAGACCGTAGTCTTGCGCTTGCTTCAGGGCGATATGAAGGTTCTCCACCGCCAGGGGGTATTCCTGGCGCACGTAGACAAATCCCTGATGGGCACCGATGGTGTAGGCACCGATTGTCAGCCCTTCCAGCACGCTATGGGGGTTGCCCTCAAGCAAACTGCGGTCCATATAGGCTCCGGGGTCACCCTCGTCAGCGTTGACGATGACATATTTTATCTCCCCTGGTGCGTTACGGGTCGTCTCCCACTTTATTCCGGCCGGAAAGCCACCACCACCCCTTCCCCTGAGGTTAGCCTTTTTGATCTCTTCCAGCACTGCCTCTGGTGTCATCTTAGAGAGGACATTGGCTAGGGCCGCATAGCCACCAAGGGCAATGTAATCATTAATGTTTTTGGGGTCAATGAAGCGGTTGGGGCCAAAAACAATGCGGCTCTGATGTTTATAGAAGGGAATGTCACCCTCGTGGATAATCTTCTGAGCATCATCACCCTCGTATAACAGACGGTCAATAACCTGCCCGTCAACCAGGGTGGTAGCAATAATCTCAGGAACATCTTCTGGCTTTACCCGGAGGTAGCATATCTCCTGGGGGAAGATAACGACGATGGTACCCCGCTCGCAGTAGCCGTGGCAGCCGGTGCGCCTTATATCTACCTTTTCCTTAAGTCCGTTATTCTGGATTTCATCCATGAAGGCTTGGGCTACTCGCTCACTGCCATAGGCGTGGCAGCCGGTGCCGGAGCATATGGTCACACAGGGCTTGTTTTGGTCTCTCTGGGATAGTATCTCTTGCCTCAGTTTTTCGAGTTCGGTAACTGAGTCTAGTCTGGGCATAACTATTCCTCCTCTCTCATACCTTAGTCACAGGTGGAAAAAATCTTCTCCATCTCTTCCGTAGATGGATTACTATGATACTCATCGTTAACCAGCATCACCGGTCCCAGGGCACAACAGCCGAGGCAGTTGACTGTCTTTAGCGTAAACTTCATATCGCGGGAAGTCTCTCCGGGCCTTATCCTCAGAGTGTCGGTAACCTTTTCCAAGAGGCGA
>DAOWJG010000015.1 GCA_030640485.1 Dehalococcoidales bacterium
GCGGGTCATCATCACTGGCTACCAGAGACTCCTCAAGAGGAATAGAAACCCGCTTCTTTTTCTTCCTCAGGTAGTCGACGACCTGGTTGTGGGCAATACGAAATAGCCAGGCAGAAAAGGGAACACCCTTCCACCTAAAAGAAGAAATAGCCTTGATGGCATTGAGGAAGACCTGCTGGGTTAAATCCTCCGCTTCCATCCGGTCACCTATTCTAAGTGCTACATAGCGGTAAATCTTATCGAAATACTCCTCATACAACTGGGCAAAAGCCTCCTCATCATGCTGCTTTGCTCGTTGGACGAGTTGCTCCTCATCTTGCACCTGATAACTCCCCATTTCTAACCGGTAATTTGGGCATTACCCTGTGCATAAATTATAACGAAAGAAACGATAAAAAGATAGGCTACTTATTAACCCGAATTAAGCAAGCGGGAGATTACTACCATCACCCCGCTCTCTCGGCGCCAAACCAAAAACTAAAATCCTGGCGGGGGTATTTTAATATGCGGGCCTCGATTATAGCAGCTATGTCATCGCTAAATGGAATGTGTTACAATAATTCCAAAACATAATTTTCCCCCAAGGGACAAAAAATTGTCTTACTATGTGCGTCTGATGCATAAGGAGGACACTGCCCAGGTCACTGAGATTGACCACGAAGCCTTCCCTACCATGTGGCCCCCGGCGAACTACGAGCGTGAGCTACAAACCTGGCTAGCTCACTATATTGTCGCCCATGAGGGGAATAAGACCGTCGAGAAGACTGAGGTAACAGTGGCTCCGGGAAAGAGCTTCCCTAACCTGGCGTACCGAGTGCGGCAGATTTTTAACCAAGACCGTATCCTGAGCACTAAGGAACCACCTCTAACCGATAGACAATATATTGTTGGCTTTGCTGGTTTTTGGATGATGGCTGACGAGGCTCACATAACCAATATTGCGGTGCGGTACAGCCTCCGTCGTCAGGGAATAGGCGAGCTCCTACTTATATCCATGATAGACCTGGCTATGGAGCTAAACGTCCGTATACTTACCCTAGAAGTAAGGGCTTCTAATACTGCGGCTCGGAGTCTATATCACAAGTATGGTTTTAGTCAGGTAAATGTACGCCGGGACTATTATACCGATAATAAAGAAGATGCTTTGGTGATGGCCACCGAAGATATCACCTCAGCTGCCTTTCAGACACACCTAAACCAGTTAAAGAAAGCTCACTCTCGAAGGTGGGGGATAGCCCTCTACTACACTGCCCGATAGTTACCGCTACCACCTAATACGATGATAGAACTGAGCGGAGTAACAAGGCAAACTCCGGAGTAATAAGCTCCAGAGCCACTTGACATCCAGGCGGAATATAGTTTATAGTTACAGGAAAATTTAGACTGGGTGGCATCTGTCCCTAGGAAGCTTCACTTCAACTCGCCAGGACTTGTGGATGAAGAAAGAAAACAGCTCGCCTCCGAGCTTTAAGCAACTACCAATAGGTTATGAGTTTCCACCGTCCAGCTATGAGCTGAGTGTGTCAGTTATTGGTAAGTATCTGGAGGCGGTGGGTGAGTCGCCAGATTTCCTAAAATCGGGGACGGTTCCTCCCCTAGCTATAGCAGCATGCGCCATGGCTGCACTATCGCAGTCATTTACGGTACCTCCAGGCTCAATACATGCCTCCCAGGAGCTTGAATTCCTCAAGCTAGTACCTATTGGAGCTACTATAAGCTGTGGTGGTAAGATAGCCCAGAAGCTGGAGCGGGGTAGACTGAACCTCATTGTGCTTGAAATCAACGCCCTAAACCAAGATGGCGAGAAAGTTCTGACCGGAAAGGCTACCATTGCCGCGCCAAGCTAGGAATTTAGGAGAGGAATACCGACTTTGAAAGAGACCCCAAAGCTCTCAGATATCCACCAGGGTGACAGCTTACCCCCAGTGGTAAAGCACGTTACCCAGCATGATATTAATCTGTATGCCGAGGCCAGTGGTGATTTTAACCCCATCCACATCGATGAAGCCTTTGCCGCTAAAACGCCACTGGGTGGTACTATTGCCCATGGTATGCTCATTCTAGCCTATACCTCAGAGATGCTGACCCAGGCCTTTGGCAACAGTTGGCTAGAGGGGGGCAAGCTTTCGGTACGCTTTAAAGCACCCGCCCGCCCCCAGGATACCATAACCGTAACTGGTAAGATTGATTCCATTGAGTCCCAAGAGGGTATCTCATATGTGAACTGTAGCCTCGAGTGCTGTAATCAAAATGGAGAGGTAGTAATTACAGGTGGCGCCGTAGTCAAACTTCAGTAACCTGGCCCGGGAGGAAGAGAAGGGAACAGTTTATGACAGAGACCAAGCAGCGAGTAAGAATTGCCATAGATGCTATGGGTGGTGATTATGCTCCTGAAGAGATAGTTAGCGGTGCC
>DAOWJG010000163.1 GCA_030640485.1 Dehalococcoidales bacterium
ATGCTGCCTTGCCATCAGCACGTCACGAAGCACGCCCCCAATACAGCTTGCCTCATTGGACGCCGGGATGACAACGTCAATGGTTATCGCTGCCTGCCGGGGCTTCACCCTGGTGGCACCCGAGGGGATAACCCCGGTGTCCCCTGATTTATTCCCATGTGCCATTTAATTACACCCCATCCTCGTTAGCTCTGTCTTTTGCCTTAGTTTTAACCAGCCCCAGTCCGATGGCTTCCCTCAGGGTGCTGGCCGGGATAAGCTCAATATCCTTATCCCTAACTTGAGACCCTCTTTTAGGCACTAGGCAGCGTTTAAAGCCCAGTCGGGCGGCTTCACTCACCCTTCTTTCTAGCTGAGAAACGGGTCTTAGCTCACCGCTCAGACCGACCTCGCCCACTGCTACCAGGCTGGGGTCAACCCCCATATCCCGGTAGCTGGAGGCGATAGCTAGGGCAATGCCTAAATCGGCGGCTGGCTCTCCAATCCTAAGCCCACCGGTAACATTAGCGATAATATCTTGGTTGCCAAGCTTCAGGCCGACGCGTCGGCTCAGCACGGCGGTAATGAGCAAGAGCCGACCAAAGTCAACGCCGTTAGCGGTGCGTCGTGGTAAGCCAAAACTGGTAGGGTTGGTCAGCGCCTGAATCTCAACCAGCAGGGGGCGGCTGCCTTCAAGGGTCGGTACCACCACTGAGCCGATGGCTTGGCTAAAGCGCCGTGACAGGAGAGCCTGCGATGGGTCAGTGACCTCAACCAGCCCCTCTTTTTTCATCTCAAAGATGCCAACCTCGTTAGTAGAACCAAAGCGGTTTTTAGCACAACGCAGCAGGCGGTAGCTGCTAAAAGGCTCACCCTCGAGGTAGAGCACCACATCGACAATGTGCTCTAGAACCCGGGGACCGGCGATAGCCCCGTCCTTAGTTACATGGCCAGCAATGAAAATGGGTGTGGCACTGAGCTTTGCCCAGCGCATAAGCTGCAGGGTACACTCCCGCACCTGGGTGATACTACCCGGTGTCGTATCTAACTCGGGGCGATAGACGGTCTGAATGGAATCAATGACCACCAGACTGGGTGATAATTGCTCAATCTGGTTCAGGATAACCTCAAGATTAGTCTCCGCTAGGAGATAAAGCTTGTCTCCCTTCATCCCAAGACGCTCTGCCCTGAGCTTAATCTGGCGGGGTGTTTCCTCACCGGAAACATAGACCACATTACCTTGAGCCTGGGTGATAAGGGCTGAAACCTGAAGCAGGAGGGTTGATTTGCCAATGCCGGGGTCGCCGGCGATAAGCACCAGAGAGCCGGGCACGACGCCTCCACCCAGCACCCGGTTAAACTCAAGTAGGGGGAGAGGAAAACGGTCTTGAGCATCAGTAGCCACCTGGGATAGCTCCTGGGGTGGATTAACTGGCGAGATAGGCGAGAAGGTGGTGGGGGTGGTTACCCTGGTTTCAACAAAGGTGTTCCACTGCTGACAGTTGGGACAGCGCCCCAGCCATTTCAGGCTCTCCTTGCCGCACTGCTGGCAGACAAACGCAGTGCTGGTGGACCTGTCTGTTTTCCTCACGTGATAACTCTACTCTATCTTGAGGGGTAACGCAATCGGTGTCTTAAGATAGGGAAGAGGGGCTTTGGCGAGCTGAGTAGCTGGCCTAGCCCAGTATGCCCAGGAATATACCGGCGGCAGTAGCCGTGCCGATAACGCCGGCGATATTGGGACCCATGGCGTGCATCAAAAGGAAGTTGCGCGGGTTGGCTTCCTGTCCCATCCTCTGCACCACCCGGGATGCCATCGGGACTGCTGAGACACCGGCGGCGCCGATCATGGGGTTAATCTTCTCTTTAAGGAAGAGGTTCATGAACTTGGCCAGGATTACCCCGAAGAAGGTGGAGGCAGCAAAGGCGGCTATCCCCAGACCAAATATCATCAGGGTCTCGGGTTTGAGAAATGATTCGGCGCTCATAAAGGCACCGACCGAGATGCCGAGGAGGATAGTCAGGATATTCATAAAGGCGTTGGCCGCTGTGTCCGCCAGTCTATCAGTCACCCCGGATTCCTTGAGAATGTTGCCAAACATGAACATGCCAACAAGGGGGGCTGACTTGGGCACCAGCAGGATGATAATAATGGCGCCGATTATGGGAAACAGAATTTTTTCAACTTTAGATACCGGGCGTAGTTGGGGTTTCATATATATGGCGCGTTCTTCTTTAGTGGTGAGTGCTTTTATTACTGGCGGCTGGATAATGGGCACCAAGGCCATATAGGTATAGGCAGCGACCGCGGTAGCCCCGATAAGTTCCGGAGCCAGCCGGTTGGTTAGGAAGATAGTCGTCGGGCCGTCAGCACCACCAATGATGCCGATGGAGGCGGCCTCGTTGATACTGAACCCGAGCAATAGGGAAATGAAGAAGGCGGCGTAGACACCGAACTGTGCCCCGGCGCCAAGGAGGAGTGTCTTCGGGTTAGCAATAACTGGCCCAAAGTCAGTCATCGCCCCCAAACCAAGAAAGATAAAGACGGGTACTATCTCCCAGACCAGACCGTAGCGGAATATTCGAGAGAGTATTCCTGCCGGCTCGCCGCCGATGGCGTATGCCTCAACCACCTTGCCCTCAACTATAGATTCCATTAAGCCGCCGAGAGGCAGGTTAATCAGCAGGACCCCGAAGCCAATAGGCACCAGCAGCAGGGGCTCCATCTTTTTGACGATGCCCAGATATAGAAACGCACCGCCAATCGCCAGCATTATCCCGTTGCCCCAGGTGAAGCTAGCAAACCCAGTTTCGAAAAGACCGAACATAAATCCTCAGCTTAATAATCAATAATAGCTATTGTTTCTCCGGGCTTAACTACCTGGTCAGCATTAACTCCTACCTGGTTAATGGTACCATCTATCGGAGCCAGTATCGGGTTCTCCATCTTCATCGATTCCAGTATGCAGAGTATGTCGCCCTCTTTAACCTCATCCCCGGGTTTGACGTTGACACTAAGAATCTTTCCGGTTATGGGGACTTCAACAACTTCTTGTGGCAATTTTATTCTCCCTTCTGTGTGCTATTAGCTTTATCTTTACCGTGGCTAATCCTTCTAGATGCCAATCCTATCAGCGATATGGTGGCGGCTAGAATAATTAGTACCAGAAATACGGTACCGAAGCCGGTACCGGCGATTAGAAAAGCGTTTCCCCAATCTACTCCCATACCTTTAACTCCCTCCCCGATTTCCGAGCCTCTTGGGTAAAATTAAAGGGTGGATTTCCTGTCTCTTCCCAAGTCTCCACCCTTTAACACACAATAAACAGGCCTTAGATCTTGTGGTAAGCTGAACAGCAATTACCTTCCTTACTTGAGTTACACCGTCCCTTTACTAATCCACTTGGTGCTCTATAGCCTATGGTTTTCCCTCTCCCGGCAAGGCACCAACGGCTTGGGGGTGGACGATAATCTCCCCCTCTTTTAGGTCAACTACCGCCGTGTCTCCCGACTGGAGTGTACCGCTGAGCAAACCTTCCGAGAGTTTATCCTCAACCATATCTTGAATGACCCGGCGCAGGGGCCGAGCCCCAAAGACCTCATCATAACCCTTCTCACCCAGGAAATCCTTAGCGGCATCGGTTACCTCTAGCTTCATTCCCTTCTCCGACAGCCGCTGGTTCACTGTAGCCAGCATCAAATCAACTATTTTTCTGATATGTTCTTTGTTCAACGGATGGAATACAACTGTCCCGTCAACACGATTGAGAAACTCAGGGCGGAAGACCTTCTTTAGTTCGCCAAGTAATTTTTCCTTCATTCGCTCATAAGACTGCTCCTGGGTTTTTGCCTCGTCATTACCAACCGTAAAGCCAAGGGTGGAGCCCTTCCGGATAAGCTCAGCACCTATGTTGCTGGTCATGATGATGATACTGTTGCGGAAGTCAACGCGGCGGCCCTTAGCATCTGTCAGGTGACCGTCATCAAATATCTGGAGCAGTATATTAAACACATCAGGGTGGGCCTTTTCAATCTCATCAAGGAGAATACAGCAGTATGACTTACGCCTGACGGCTTCAGTTAACTGGCCACCTTCATCGTAGCCAACATACCCCGGTGGTGCCCCGACCAGTCGGGATACCGCGAATTTCTCCATAAACTCAGACATATCAAGCCTGATTAGAGTATCCTCACTGCCAAACATGAACTCAGCCAGTGCTCTAACTAGCTCTGTCTTACCCACGCCGGTAGGGCCGAGAAAGATAAAGTTACCGATTGGATGCCGGGGGTCTTTGAGTCCGGCTCGGGCTCGCCTTACCGCCTTGGCTATAGTAGTAATGGCCTCATCCTGACCGATAATGCGACGATGCAGCACCTCCTCCATATCTATCAAGCGAGCCGTCTCATCTTCAGCTAACTGCACCACCGGAATACCGGTCCACATACTCACCACCTCAGCGATATTCTCGGCAGTTACCACTGGCTTGTGCTGATCCTGCTCGGTGTGCCACTCGGCTTCCAGCTTCTTTATTTTTTCCTCAATTTGATGCTCCCGCTGGCGTAGTTCCGCGGCGTAATCATACTGCTGGGTAGCCAGGGCAGCATCTTTATCCCGGCGCACACTGTCCTCAAGGCGCCTAGCGTCCTTTAGAGTGATGGGGATGGTCCTGTGTTTAATTCTCACCTTTGACGCTGCTTCGTCAATCAGGTCAATAGCCTTGTCCGGCAGAAAACGGTCAGGTATGTATCGGGCGGCCAGTGTTACCGCTGAACTCAGGGCCTCATCGCTTATTGTGAGATGGTGATGCTCCTCGTAGCGCTCTTTAATACCACATAAAATCTCCAGGGTTTCATCAACAGAGGGCTCCTCTACCAAAACCGGCTGGAAGCGGCGCTCGAGCGCTGCATCCCGCTCAACATACTTCCGGTAGTCATCAAGAGTGGTCGCCCCGATGCACTGGATTTCTCCCCGTGCCAGCGCTGGTTTCAAAAGATTGGCGGCATCCACCGCCCCCTCAGCAGCTCCGGCACCCACCATAGTGTGGAACTCATCAATAAAGAGTACGCAGTTCCCGGCCGTCTTTATCTCATCAATAATCTTCCTCAGCCGTTCTTCAAACTCACCCCGGTATTTTGTCCCGGCGACTACCGCACCGATATCCAGGGCCATCAGCCGCTTACCCTCTAGTGTCTCTGGCACATCCCCGGCCACAATACGATGAGCCAACCCTTCAACAATGGCTGTCTTGCCTACCCCAGGCTCACCAATGAGAGCTGGGTTGTTCTTGGTTCGGCGGCTGAGGATTTGAATTACCCGTTCAATTTCCTTGGTTCGTCCGATAACCGGGTCAAGTTTACCTACGCGAGCTGCCTCAGTCAGGTTAATACCCAACTGGTCCAGAGTCGGGGTGCGACTTGCGGGGCGAGCCGTTCGGGACCTAGTCGTTCCCCCACTTAGGGCACGTTCTGTTTCGGCGCGTGCCCGCTCCAGGGTAATACCAAAGCTATCTAATACCCCGGCGGCGATTCCCTCCCCCTCGCGCAGTAGTCCCAGCAATAGATGCTCAGTGCCAATATAATTATGACCCAGGTAGCGCGCCTCATCAATCGCTAGTTCAATGACTCGCCTAGCTCTAGGGGTAAGACCGGTTTCGCTGGTGCTGGGTTTCTCACCACGCCCAATAACAAACTCCACAGAAGCGCGTACTTTGTTCAAGCCGACACCCAGGTTAGTCAGAACCTTAGCTGCTATCCCCCCTTCCTCCCGCACCAAACCAAGCAAGATATGCTCTGTCCCAATATAGCTGTGGTTAAGGTTCTGCG
>DAOWJG010000126.1 GCA_030640485.1 Dehalococcoidales bacterium
ATTCTATTCGCCTCTTGCCCGCTTCAGCCAGGGAAGGATCCTTAATATCGTACTGGTTTTGTAAGTTCATTGACGAGTCCTTTTACTCCTTTCGCAGGTTCATTTAATTTCGAATACTATCAATGTAGTTTAGCATAGATTCTTAGTCGGCTCTAGCAACGCTTAAACTATCTCTAGTAGCTCCGGCATCACCTTTTATTTCTTCTATTTGACATAAAGTTGTTACCGGGACACCCACCTGCCCTTGGCTCCTAACTTTAACGGCTCTTAGATGCTCTAACCAGGGCCTTAATGCTATCAGTATGTTTAATTAGTATTAGCACAGTGGCTGCTAGAACTGGGAAAAGTAGGCGTGGGTTAAAGAAATAGAGGGGCACCAAAGCAATCCCCAGTCCGGCTAGTCTCCCTGGCAATTGAGTGCCAATTATTGAAATTATCTTAGAGAGACTCGTCAGGTTCCATTTTCTTACCTGTATGTATTCAGCCACAAAAATGGCAAGGAGCATGGTTCCCACCCAAATCGGTAGCGCCGGTGCTTTCAAAGCCAGTAGGACTCCCAAAAAAGTAGCAAATCCGATGCCACCTTCCCTGAATTTAAAGCAGAAAGGATAGTTGTGACCTAGAATCACAAAGAGGCTGCCTATTATCAGTGCTAGAGCCGGATTATAGCCCAGGAAGTCCAGCCATCTGGTCGTGTAGATAGCCAGTACTCCCTTTCCCATATCGGTGAATAATATTGTGACTAATCCCGTTGCGGCTTGTTTTCCTGTTCGGATACTTCGTATCAGGCCGTAGGCATTCATGGCGCCGACATTATGCGAACCTTCAAGCCTGATGTCTCTGCCGACCATTCGTTTGGTGACAAAGTAGGCGGTGGGGAAAGAGCCGACTAAATAGGCAATAGCCGCAATTAAAATCAGCCAGTTGTTACTTCCTATGAGATTCATGAATACACTAAAGACCTCTAATTCAATTTCTGGTCAGCCTCTTAACCATAGTGATAGTTCTTCCAGTACCCGGTGGTGGTTGGTTCTGGTTACGGTAATCAACATTACCTGAGGCTGGTGCTTAATGGCATCGACCCAAGGATTGGGACTGGACATAATAGTGCCTAGAACCTTATTGCCACTGTTAATTATCTGCATGACGGCTTTCCTGAAATTGGTTGAAAACAGTTCCATCTTACCGATTTCGTCAATAACGACTAAACGCTGTTCCTTGACTGCCTGATTGAGAGCAGAAACACCCACCCTGTCTAAACTATCAATATCAACACCGTATCTGCTGACTCGGTAGGGACTGTGGATGTTGATGTGAGCCAGTATCGCCTCTTGACCGTCTAGGGTAACTAGCCTGAAGCCCTGCCTTTTGCCACCACTCCGTATTTCCTCGGTATAGAATCCCCCTGCTTTATCCCTCATGCCGGCTACTACCTGTTTGATGAGGCTCGTTTTGCCTGTCCCGGGTCTGCCGGTGAGCAGATAGACTTGCTTCATAGTCTGTTACGGTTAGGGGAATATTTATTGAGCTGGAGCTGGCTCTGTTTTTCTTTTGGCTTCTAGCTTCTTTTTCTTGCGTCGGTGCTTAAGGGTGGCGCTTCTTTTTCTCTTGTTCATAGTTAATAATATAACCTAAATTGGCCTTTCTGTCATCATTGACTCGCATGACTAAAGTGTTTGACAAACCGCGCTATGGAGCGGTCATAGGTCTTCTCTATCTCCGGGGGAAATACACAGGCGGGAAGCTCACCAAGGCTTAGGTGATAGGAGATGCATTCGCAGCACTTGCCCTTTCGGGAGCATGGCTCGTAGGTGCAGGGACATCTGGCTTTATTAACCTCAATCTGACATTCCATTAGCGGATCTTTTCCTCCCGAATCCATTGTTTGCTAGGGGTGTCTAAGAGTAGCTTTATCTGTGTAAAATCTGCTATCGACAGATTTCTCATCCCGATGAGTATTTATTAGGCGTATTTAAGAAGGGGTGAGGATGGAATAAAACTACATATAGCGCTTTCTTATCTTGGTGGATAGCTCAGCCAGTAGCTCTAAGACTCGGGCGGCTATCTCTTCAGTAGCCAGAGACGCCAGACCACAGCTGGGGGTAAGTAGCCCTTGTGCTATTAACTGCTTAAAGGGCAGGCCGTGTCGGGTAAAGGGTGCTATGGCCTCTTCCAGACGGTCCTGTAGACTTGAGACTGATTCCTTAGCCAGTGATTCTTCATCGGTTGGAATGATTCCCCAGGCAATAGTACCACCCCTATTAAGAAATTTCTTAGTTTCGGCGGGGTAAAGGCTTAAAGACTGGGCGTAGTTATAGGTATCAAAGCTCAGGATATCAACGCTGGTAGCCAGGAGGATTGACCAGTCGGTATTGCCGCAGCAGTGGACTCCCGTAAGTCCACTAATCCCGGAAAAGACCTCTTCCAGCAGGCTGAAAATCTTCTCCTTAGATAGTAAGAAGCCGACAGAACCGAAGGCGCTCATGTATGGCTCATCAACAAAGATAATGGTGTTCTTCGAGATCTGGCTTAACCTCTTTTCCTGCCAGCTTGCCTTTAGCCCCAGTAGTTTGGCTACGATGTCACTCAGTACCTCGTCGTAGATTATGGCGCGGCGCTCTTCGTCAGTAACAGTCAGTCCCCAGGTAACCGGTCCGGTTATCTGTCCCTTTACTCCTCGTGGGGATAGGTTCTCCAGGCTAAGAAAGGTGTAAAGTCCCGCCGCACGCTCCGGGCTAATGGGATATTTATTAATGTCATTTTCCAGATAGGCGGTATAGAATTCTTCCAGCGCCTTGGTTAAATCCTGAGAGCGGTTCACATAGATTCTATCACCTTCAACTACCATGCCGGGAAACCCCTCGCTGTACTGGGCGTACATATTTTCCAGAAAGGAACGCTTTGGTAGCTGGGGCCAGCCGGGGATGTCTTTAAGATACTTGGTAATCTGGGAACAGGCTAGCTGTGGGTCGGTATGGGGCATACTGCCAATGATAGTCGGTAGGCAGCCAAACTCTATACTTGGCATACTCTTGTTAGCTCTCTCCTTCGTTTAGATATTTACCTATCAGCAGGCTGAGCTTTTCCTTCTGCTCAATAGGTATGGACTTTGGGTCGGTAACAATAGCCGTCTTTAGAGCGGTGGCACAATCACACTGACGCTTATCTGGCATGCTGCTAATGGCTAGCTTGATGATTTCCCTTATGTGGTGGGTGTTCTGGCGCAGTGTTTTGATGATAACGTCTATGGGAATTGGCTCACAGCTTTCCTGCCAGCAGTCGTAGTCGGTGACGCCGGCGATAGTAGCGTAACATATTTCTGCCTCCCGTGCCAGTTTGGCTTCGGGCAGGGCGGTCATGCCGATGATATCAGCTCCCCAGGAGCGGTAGAGGTGTGATTCCGCCCGCGTGGAGAAAGCCGGACCCTCCATAACAACATAGGTGCCTCCCCGATGAACGGTGGTGCCCAGTTCTTTAGCTGTCTGGTATAGGATTTGGCTCAGCACGGGGCAGAAGGGCTCGGCGAAGATAATATGGGCGACAATGCCACCATCAAAGAAGGAACTCACCCTGCTTCGGGTGCGGTCGATGAGCTGGTCAGGGATAACGAGGTCGCCGGGCTTGAATTCTTCCTTAAGGCTGCCGACGGCGGTAATCGAGATGAGCCACTCCACCCCCAGCGACTTCAGGGCGTAAATATTGGCCCGGTAGGGCACCTCAGTCGGGGAGAGGTGGTGCCCCTTGCCGTGCCGGGGCAGGAAGGCGACCCCCACCTCCCCCAGCTGGCCGATAGTTATGCTGTCACTGGGCTTGCCGAACGGGGTATCCATACAGACTTCTTCAATGCTAGTTAGTCCTCTTATGCTGTAAAGCCCGCTCCCCCCAATCACCCCGATTTTAGCCTGTGGCATTAAACTACCTCCTTGTGGTTTTCAAAATATTGGAGCATTAGCATGTAACTTTCATTCAATAGCGTTAGGACTTCTTTCTTTTTATCTTCACAAAACTCTATGGCATTTACATTAAAGTTGCTTTCATCATCGTCTGGTTTTTCTGCTAGGTTAATTCTTAATCCTATATGTCCACGCTCTACTTCAAAATGAATTATGCCATCGTGTACTAGTCTGTTTCTATATCTGATTGCCATCTTGAACTTTGTTACGTAATCTCCCAATAAGTTTGCTAAATCCTCGGTTTTCCCCTTCAGTATAGCTAAATATTTCCCTTTTGCATTTGTCAGTGTTCCCCAATACCTATTCTGCTGGGGTATTCCGAGCTTGTATAACATATCTATTTCGTAAGTTAACCTATCTAGGATGCTTCCAAAACTAGTAAAGAATTCATATAGAGCAAGCTGTATGTCGACATGTCTAAACTCAAAGCGTTCTCCAGCAATCTCGATTATCTCAATAGGGGCACCCTTAGTATTTAATGAGCTACTTTCGTCTTTCCAAGTGCCGCCCATGCTAGAGTGTCCATTTTTCCTAAATTGTTCTTCTGCTAGTTCTTTTATCTTTTTGTCTATCGTTTTAGCATTATCAAAACGTTCTAGTGCTTCATCGAGAGCAAGCAGTCTTATTGTTAGCGGATTACCCTGTATTGCGGAGAGAACAGTTGGCGATTTGAGCTTCTGACCTTCAAGATTGTATTTAGTCCATCGAACAGCATCGCAGAGCTGTTGTTGGTGTGGGAATGCCCCTTTTTCGTGACTATCGTAATACCAGGAAGTAGTCATTCTTTAACCTCACCAGATACCCTTCAGCCTCTCAATATACGGCTCTTGTATGATACCCTTTTCGGTGATGATGGCGGTGATGTAGTAGTGGGGGGTAACATCAAAGGCGGGATTGGCTGCCCCAGTGCCCTCAGGGGCAATGTTTACCCCTTGAATATGGGTTACCTCTGCCGGGTTTCTCTCCTCAATGGGGATTTGATCACCAGAAGCTAGCGACGGGTCAATGGTGGTGGTGGGGGCGGCGATATAAAATGGGATGCCGTGCTCC
>DAOWJG010000013.1 GCA_030640485.1 Dehalococcoidales bacterium
GGGTGGGAGTTGGACGACCAGCGGCAACCGAGGACTCTCTCCAGCTCGGTGAGGATATAATCAGTTATGTGCTCAGTAATTTCACCCCGGAAGAAGAACAAACTGTCACCCAAGTTGTACCCCGGGTGAGCGAAGCCATCCTTTGCCTCCTCACCGAAGGTCTTGCGTCAGCCATGAACAGGTATAACTAGAGATTATTCATCCCGGGAAACTTGAAGAGACCTCACCTGCTCAAAACTAATAATCCTTCTTCTATGAATAAGTGGCGGGAGACGAGGGTTATATTTGCTCACTCATATTGAGAATAAGTGGCTTGACTTTCATAATTTTTGTAGTATAATATCTTCTGTATTAGGTAGTTCTTACGTAACCTTGTAACATACCTAGGCTTGTAGTATATTTAGAGTAGTAAGCGCAGTTTGTAATTTGATGTGAGGTAAAGGATAATCTTAAGTTATTAAGTGGCTGAATTTTCCGGGAGCCAGTAAAGGAGGTAGAAATTGGACGAAGTTGCCCTAAAAATGACCAATGTTAATAAGTCCTTTGGAGGGGTGCAGGTATTATATGATGTCTCGTTTGATGTGCGTGCTGGTGAGGTTCATGCCCTCCTTGGCGAGAATGGTGCCGGCAAGAGTGTGCTGATGAAAACTTTGATGGGCGTGCATCGGCCAGATAGTGGGGATTATATTGTTGCTGGTAAACACGTTAGATTTAACAACCCTACCGAGGCGCAGCGTAACCACGTTTCCATGGTTTATCAGGAGTTTGGGCTGGTAAAATATCTCACCGTCGCCGAAAACATCTTTATGGGCCGGTTGCCGTCAAGACGGGGCATGATAAGGTGGGGTTACACCAGGGAGCAGGCTGTTGGGGTCCTGGATAGTCTGGGCAGCGATGTTCCCCCTACCGCTATTGTCGGTGATCTGAAGGTGGCTGACCAGCAGGAGGTTGAAATTGCCCGGGCGCTTTCATATGACCCGGTGGTTTTTGTTATGGATGAGCCATCGTCTGCCCTCTCCTATGATGAGATCGGCCACTTATATGAGCTTATTAACACGCTGCGCGCTAGGGGCGTGGCTATGGTGTATATAACTCACAAGTTGAACGAAGTCTTCGATATTGCTGATAGGTGCACGGTCATCAGGGATGGGTCTATCGTGGGTACTTATGACATCAGTGCATTGGATATCTCGACACTGGTAGAAAAGATGACCGGGAAGAAGGTTAGTGCCGAGATTGTCCGAGAGGACATATATAAGAAATCGAAGGCTAATATAATTGAGCTTCAGAATCTCGAGGCAAGAGAGAAGGGAAAGGTACTGTTTTCCGATGTTAATCTGACGGTGGGAAAAGGGGAAATTGTTGGTATAGCTGGGCAAATAGGTGCCGGCAAAACCGAGCTGGGTAAGACAATCTTTGGTGCCTTACCGAAAACTACGGTGATAACGGGGAAGATGATATTTGACGGTGAAGAGATAGCCTTTAAAGGCCTTAATCCCTCTAGTGCCAAGAAAATGGGTATCGGTTTTGTGACCGAAGACCGTCAGGCGGAGGGTATGATAACTGAGCAATCGGTACTTTTCAACACCATTTTACCGGCTTTCCACCGGGTAACTAGAGGCTTTGTGATAATTGGTAGACTAGCTCGAGATATGGTGCGGGGTATTATTAAGGATGTGGCTCTTCGCCCCCCGGATCCTAATCGGCTGTTGAAGTTCTTAAGTGGTGGCAACCAGCAGAAAGTAGTTCTTGGTAAGTGGCTTGCCGCCCAATCAAAACTCTTACTTCTGGATGAGCCAACACGTGGTGTTGATGTCGGCGCCCGTGAGGAAATATATGACGTAGTGCGTCAGCAGGTGAGGGAAAAAGGGCTGGGCGTACTGCTCTTTTCATCGGACCTCAGGGAGATTATGCTCGCGGCTGACCGAATTATAGTTATGCGTCTGGGGAAAATCACCCACGAGCTCTTACCTCATAAGACCTCGGAAAAACAATTGCTCCACTTCGTGCTGGGTGAGGAAGAGGAGGGAGAAGCAGCAGGCAATAAGAAGGAATAAACAGTCTGGCATTAATTTAGCCGGTTAGGATGTAGGGTTTTAGGCTACTGAGGGGTAGACTCTTGGTAGCCTTATTGTTTAAGGATAAAAGGAAAATAGAGCGGATAAGCCTAAGGCCTCAATCTGCTACCAGTTTTTGCCCGGCAAGGAAGGCCTGGCGCAGAGCTTCAGGGTGTTTGGCTATCGCTCCCCTTCCATCAATTCCGGGGAATACTAACGCTCCAGCATAGGTGATGTCCATGACCTTGAACAGGGTCTTTACAATAGCTAGTGCTGGCTCAAACAGATTGGCTATCTTTAGGGCGCCAACGGAAATAAACAGCCCTTTTCTCTCTCGGCTGCCATCCAGTGGTGGTATTTTAAGCACGTATTTTCTTGCCCATAGTGCTTGACAGCGGTCAATCATTGCCTTCATCTGAGCCGTGAGGCCCATAAACTGGATGGGAGAAGCCAAAACTACTCGGTCAGCCTGCTTAAGCTCACGGTAAACCATCTGCATATCATCCTCTATGCGGCA
>DAOWJG010000171.1 GCA_030640485.1 Dehalococcoidales bacterium
CGGCTACCGCCTCTCGCCACCGACCCTGCATCGCTAAATCTATCGCCTGCTTGCTACGCCACTGTCTTAATCCTACCGTCTCCTCTTCCATGACACCCTCTCTCCCTACTAACCATCCTTAATTATATTCCCACCAAAATAGCTAAACAAGTTAAAGTCTATCCCAACGAACACCGTTTATTCATCAACCAAGGAGCGACCCGGAAATAGGGGTGTAGAACTAGCCTACTGCCCAGTTTCCAGCTTAAACGCCCGGTGCAGGACACGAACCGCATCCTCGACCCTAGCCTCATCAATAATGCAGGTTATTCTTATCTCCGAAGTAGTGATTAGCTGGATATTAATGCCCTGCCCACTGAGTACCTCAAACATTCGTGCCGCATAGCCGGGGGTATTCTGCATCCCGGTGCCGATAATGCTGACCTTACCCAGCCTGGAATCACTAACACACTCCCTAGCCTCAATCAGCTTGGCGATAGGTTCTACGACACGCATTGCCCCCGCCAGGTCACCTTTAGTCACGGTAAAGGTTAAGTCGGTAATGTTATCAATACTGGCGTTCTGAACAATGGTATCGACGCTGATACCGGCCTCAGCCAAGGGCTGGAAGATAGCGGCGGCAATACCGGGACGGTCGGGAACACCGACAATCGTTATCTTCGCGACATCAAGGTCGCGAGCGATACCCACTACCTTATTTCGCACTTCCATAGACGCTCCTCCATGAATTAATGTGCCTGTATTTTGGGTGAAGCTAGAGACTACCAGAATCGGCATATCATACAGCTCCCCCAGCTCAACCGCCCGAGAATGTATCACCTTGGCGCCGTAGGTTGCCAGCTCCAGCATCTCCTCATAGCTAATCTCAACCAGCGGCCTAGCATCAGGGACAAGCCGCGGGTCAGCAGTATAGACGCCATCGACATCAGTATATATCTGGCACACACTAGCCCCCAGGCTAGCCGCCAGAGCCACCGCCGTAATATCCGAGCCACCCCTCCCCAGGGTGGTTACATCCATCTCACCAGTAACCCCCTGAAAACCAGCCACAATGACAATATTCCCCTTCTCCAGCTCTGTAACCACCCTCTTGGATTCAACCTTCTTGATTCGGGCTTGGCTATGGGCAGAATCAGTGTGTATCCCTGCCTGAGCCCCACTCAAGCTAATCGCCTTATAACCCATATCACGAAGTGCCATCGCCAGCACGGTGCTGGAAACAATCTCACCGGTGGACAGGAGAACATCAAGCTCCCGGCCGCCAGGCTCTCTAGCCACCCGGTAAGCCAGCTCAATGAGTTCGTCGGTGGTATCTCCCATCGCTGAGACGACGACCACTACCTGATTACCCTTATCCTTGGTAGCTGCAATGCGCCGAGCCACATTCTTAATTCGGTCGGCATCAGCCACCGAGGTGCCACCATACTTTTGAACGATTAGAGCCACGTAACTCTTAACCTCAGTCAATAACGGACTGTAACCTTATTAACCTGCTCATAATACTATAAGCGGGGTCAAGAAACAAACCCGTTTTCTGCCCCTCAGCCTCAGTAAATCTCTGCGCCCCGTTATCCCTAAACCCATCTCCCCACAGCATAAACGGCACCGGGTCAGGGGACTGAGTCCGAGTCTCAACCGGGGTGGGGTGATCAGGCATAACCAGAACCCGCAGGGAATCTCCCCGCCAGAAGCGAAGCTGGCTGACAACCTCTCTATCTATTCTCTGAATACCTTCTACCTTATCATCAATAGAGCCAGCGTGAGCCGCCTCGTCCGGCGCCTCAACATGGATGACAACCAAATCATGGTCATCAAGCGCCCTAAGAGCCCCAGCCACCTGGGCGGAATAGTCATTATCCAGGCCATCAGTAACTCCCATAATATCCAGAATATCCATCCCCACCATTTGCCCCAGCCCCCGCAGAAGGTCAACCCCGGAGGTGAGAGCGGCGTTAATGCCGTAAATCTGCGGGAAAGCCGGCATATCCGGCACCTGACCACTACCCCAGAAGAGCCATATCATCGTAGCCGATATGTCACCCCGGGACCTCCGCTCTACATTCACCGGATGGTTACCGAGCACCACTTCGGAGCGTCTCATCAGGTCGCACAACAGTTCGCTCCCCGAACCCTTAGGCAGAAACTCGCTGATAGGCTTACCCGGGATATCATGAGGCGGCGTACAGGTAGCAAGGAGTGTGTCCTCTCGCCCCCTTAATCTACATAGGTGCCGGTAGCTGACACCGGGGTAAAAGTGAACATCATCGCTGCCAAGGTTCTCCTCTAAAGCCGTAATGAGGGCTTGAGCCTCAGCGGTGCTAATATGACCTGAGCTATAGTCCCACATCCTGCCACCACGAACCGCCACCAGATTACAGCGAAAGATAACCTCCCCTTGGCTAAGAGGGATGCCCATACTCCTCGCTTCAATGGCACTTCTGCCCCGATAGTATACCTCTGGGTCATAACCAAGCACTGACATGCAGGCACAGGCACTACTGGGCTCCATCCCCAGCGGCACGGTGCGACAAAGCCCCACCATGCCCTCCTTAGCCATAGCGTCCAGATTGGGAGTATAAGCCAGCTCCAGAGAGGTTTTACCCGACCTTTCCGGGAGGGGTAAACCTGAGGCACCGTCAATTATCAGAACGCAGTATTTCATTAATCCCCCATACTATAATCTTCAGTGACCCCATCTTAAAATTCCAGCTCTGTCTTACCAGTATTTTTTAAACCACGAATAAATGTTGCCGAACCGGTTAAATCCGCCTATAATATCGCTAGCGGGGTGTAGCGCAGTTTGGTAGCGCGCAGCGTTCGGGACGCTGAGGTCGGAGGTTCAAGTCCTCTCACCCCGACCATAAACTCACCTCTTTACGTTCTTCTTCGCCTCTTCCCAGAGGGCATTCTGCTCGTCAAAGGATAGCTCACCTATATTTACCCCGCGCCGGCGGCAGATACCTTCCATATAGGTAAAACGCTCATAAAACCGCTCATTTGCCTCCCGAAGTGCTGACTCCAAGTCAATCCCCTCCCGCCGAGCGATATTTGCCAGGGTAAAGAGTAAATCACCAAACTCCGCCGCCTTCTCCTCCTGGCTACCAGCCTGTTTAAGCTCCTTAATCTCCTCGACCAGCTTATCGATGACACCGCTACTATCTTTCCAGTCAAAGCCAACCCGCGCCACCCGGCTCTGAACCCTCTGACTGTAAGCCAGGGACGGCATCTGCTTGGGCACGCCATCCAGCATGGAGGCGCCAGCATCTCTCTCCTCCCTCTTGAGAACCTCCCAGTTAAGCGTCACCTCCTCAGCATCCTTCACCTTCCGTGAGCCAAAGATGTGAGGATGACGGTGGATTAGCTTGGTATTTATGTTTCTCAAGACATCCCCGAGCTTAAATTCGCCGGCTTCACTGGCAATCTGGGCATGAAGCACGACCTGCATCAGCAGGTCACCCAGTTCATCATAAAGCTTATCTGAGTCCTCCCTATCCAGAGTCTCCAGCACCTCATAGCACTCCTCCAGCAGGTTCTCCCGTAGCGAGGCGTGGGTCTGCTTCCTGTCCCAGGGACAGCCGTCAGGGGCTCTCAGCCTGGCGATAATGCCCACCAGAGTCGCAAATTGGTCTAGGTTCTGTGGTTGAGACAAGATGACCCCCCTCACTCCTTATGCCGAATATACAATTCTACCTTAATCTCCTCCTCAACTCAACGGCAACGTCACCCCGATAAATCCCCTCTGTCCTCGCAAAAAGTCGGCAGCCGACATCACTCGTTTCCCCTCCAGCTGAACCCTGAGCACGCCTAAAACCCCCTCCCCGGTACCGATACCAAAGGCTGGCTCTATCCCCCCACCAACTGGAGCCACTACCTGCCCTACCTCAATCCCTTCTCTCTCAGATAGGGGCACTGCCTCAACAATCTTAAGCCGCTTACCTCGCCAGCTGGTATAACACCCCGGCCAGGGATGGTAGGCACGCACCCGCCGCCAGAGATTGATTGCCGGCAGCTGCCAATCAATCTCACCCACCCCCTTAGAAATTGGGCGGCAGTAGCTGGCTTCGGCTTCATTCTGAGGCTCAGTAGTAAGCTTCCCCTTTAACCACCAGGGCAAAGCCTCGAGCAATAACTGAGCACCTACCCGGGACAGCTTAGCCGTAAGCGAGCCGGTGGTATCCGCCGCCGAAATAGGAATCTGCGCCCGGGCTAATATCGGACCGGTATCCATACCCTCGTCCATCAGCATGATGCTGACCCCGGTAAACTCATCCCCAGCCAGAATAGCCGCCGCTACCGGTGAGGCGCCCCTGAATCTAGGCAGTAGGGAGGGGTGAATATTAAGACAACCATAGCGGGGGATGCCTAAAACTGAGTGGGGCAGAATTTGACCAAAGGCAGCCACCACAATAACATCAGGATGGAACCCCCCTAGCTCGGCCACCGCCCCTGGTTTTCTTAAACTAGCTGGCTGCACTACGGGTAGCCTCCAGCTGGAGGCTACCCTTTTCACCGGCGAAGAATCCGGGGCACATCCCCTACCTGCCGGTCGGTCAGGCTGAGTATAAACCACCACCACGTGATACTGATTAAGAATCAGGTGCTCCAACGGGAGCACGGCGAATTCCGGGCTACCCATAAAAATAATGCGCAACTTAAGCCTCCTACAGCTAAATCTTACCACCAAAAGAATTTCCCCAGCAACCGGCTATCTTAAACCTGCAAGCCTAATATTGGGCAAACAGACGAGTTTTTTAGAGCTTTTAACGGAAGACAGGACATGAAAACGCCCCAAAACCACTGTCACAAATCTTGCCATCTTATTAGAAAAGTGCTCCAGAGAGGGGACAGCACACTCCAGGCCACCCATAAACTGAGGCACACATTTGACCTCCTAAAGCTAAACTCAACAGTTAAAAATTCCTTCGCCTTCTGGCTAAGTCAATCTTAAAAAGTTAATATTGGGCAATTAAACAAGTTTTTTAGAGCTTTTAACGGAAGACAGGACACGAAAACACCCCAAAACCACTGTCACAAATCTTGCCCACACACCAAAAACGCCTGCTATTATTATATGGTGTTGTTCTTAACTCCTCTCCTCAGCCTCGACTAAGTGGCTACTACTCCCAGCTATCTGGGATTAAAGTATACACCAACCCAGGGTATAAGGTCTTAAATCTCGCGGACAGGAACGAAAGGAATTTGGATGGAAGCTGAGTCAGCCCAACAAGTCTGGGAAATTGCCCTGGGTGAACTACAAATCCAAGTCAGCAAGCATAACTACCAGACCTGGCTGGAAAAAACCTTAGGTCTAAGCTACCAAGGTAATCAGTTTATTATCGGCGTGCCCAATACCTTCGTGGCTGAATACCTGGACAAGAACCAGCGCTCCTTAATTGAAAAGACACTCATCGGGCTTACCCACCATGATATTCATGTCCTTTTCCGGCTTGATACCAAAAATCAACCTACTGCTGGTGACCACAGCTGCCGGGAGGAGCTTCCAAATGCTCAACCAGCAAGCCCTGCTATGTTCAACTCAAAATATACCTTTGATTCCTTCGTCGTCGGTGACGGGAACCGTTTAGCCTATGCCGCCGCTCTAGGAGTAGCCGAGAGTCCGGGCCACACCTATAATCCACTATTTATATATGGGGGAGTCGGCTTAGGTAAGACCCATCTGCTACACGCCATCGGGCATATGGCTCTAGGTAATCACCTCCAGGTACGCTACGTCAGCTGTGAGAAGTTCACCAATGAGTTTATAACGGCTATTCAGGAGAGGCAAACTGAGACTTTCCGTAATCGATATCGAAGCGTTGATATGTTGATGATTGATGACATCTACTTCATCAGCGGTAAAGAGCAGACCGAGGAGTGTCTCTTCCATACCTTTAACGAGCTACACAACCAAAACCGCCAGATCATTATTACCAGCGACCACCCGCCAAAATCAATGCCCCGGCTCGCCGAGAGACTGCGCTCCCGCTTTGAGTGGGGGCTAATTGCTGACATTCAGCCACCCGACCTGGAAACACGCCTGGCCATTCTCCAGACTAAGGCTAAGCAGCGGGGCGAGGATATTCCTCTAGACGCCCTGGAGTTTATTGCCCAGCAGATTCAGCAAAACATCCGGGAGCTGGAGGGTAACCTCAACCGGGTTATTGCTTACGCCAGGCTTCTCAACGCTAGAGCTACCCCGGATTTAGCGGCCAAAGCACTGGAAAGCATATCCACCAAGGCTACTAAGTATGCCACGGTCACTCCAGCCCGGTTAATAGAAGCCGTAGCCAGCAGCTTTCAGCTTTTCCCCGCTGATTTGAAGAGCCTGAAACGAGACCGGGAAATTGCTTTAGCCCGGCAGATAGCCATGTATCTTATCCGTGAGCAAACCAGCTCCCCTTTAGCGAAAATTGGTAAGGAGTTCGGCAACCGAAACCCGTCAACTGTCAGTCACGCCTGTGAAAAGATTACCGCTGAAATTAGTGTTAGTCCCTATCTAAAGCGTAAAATCCA
>DAOWJG010000130.1 GCA_030640485.1 Dehalococcoidales bacterium
ACATCTGAGGTATATTGCTTACCATTAACTGATATCAGTCCAAGCTGGTAAGAGTCAATGATATTCATTGGTAACCCTATCCCCTTTATCCCCTTCCCCTTGATAAGGGGAAGGGGAATCAATTATATAAGGGAGGCTTCGCCTCCCTTTGACCCTCCATGATATAGATATATATTCCTCTCATGGGGGGGGAGCCCCTCTCTTACTATAATTCCCCCTTCCCTTACCAGGGAAGGGGGTCAGGGGGATGGGTTAACTAAATTCTTAATCGCCGGCACATCACCAATATTCAAGGTTTCAACATCGGTATTTATTCTTTTAATGAGACCGCTAAGCACCTGCCCGGGGCCTATCTCAATAAAGGTAGCCACACCGTCACCCACCATGTATTCAATAGAGCGCTGCCATTGAACCCCGTGGCATAACTGCCGGAGAAGCTCCGCCTTTATCTCACGAGCAGTGGTCATTGGCTCAGCGGTAGTGTTAGCCACAATAGGAACGAGCGGGTCATTAAAGGAAATAGTATCAAGAACTTCGGACATGCCACTGGCCGCTGACTCCATCAGCGGCGTATGGAAGGCAGCGCTTACCGATAACGGAATGGTGCGCTTAGCCCCCTTAGCTTTGGCCAGTTCTGAGGCTTTAGTTAAGTTCTCATGCGCCCCGCTGATTACCATCTGATTCGGGCAGTTAATATTAGCCAGCCAGGTATTGGTTTCTTCACACACTTCGGCAAGTAAAGCCTCATCAAACCGGATTATGGCCACCATACCACCGGGTTTCGCTAACCCGGCTTCATGCATTAAGCGTCCTCTTTCCCGAGCCAGATAGACAACCGTAGCAAAATCAACTACCCCGCTTGCGGCCAGTGCCGTATATTCGCCCAGGCTATGCCCGGTAACAAAAGCCGGTGGCGGCAACCCATCACGATTCACCGCCTGAACCGCCTTGAGACAGGCATAGCTGACCGTTACCAGCGCTGGTTGGGCATTGATTGTCTGGCGAAGCTCTGCCTCCGGACCTTCAAAACACAGTCGTGAGAGGGGAAATCCCAGAACCTCGTCAGCCTGGGTAAAGACAGCTCTTGCGGAAGGGAAATTCTCGTAAAGGTCACGCCCCATGCCCACCTTTTGAGAACCCTGTCCCGGAAAGACATAGGCTACCTTCATGAGCTTAAGTTTAACTAACCCCCGTAAGCATTCCTAAGTTTGGTGATGATTGCCTCAGCCTCAGCTACTATCTCGTCAATAATGGATTTAACTGACTTAACGTCTTTTATCATCCCGCAAATCTGGCCAGCCAGGAGCGTGCCCCCCTCAAGGTCGCCTTCAAGCAAGCCCAAACGCACCTTACCGACACCAAACTCCATAATCTCCTCTACCGAGACACCAGATTTCTCCCGCTCCAGAAACTCTCGTGTTAGCTTATTTTCCAGGGAGCGCATCGGGTAACCGGTGCTCTGACCGGAGATTACTGTCGAGCGGTCACTAGCGTCCATAATCGCCTGTTTATAAGCCGGGTGGGCAATGCACTCCTCACTACACACAAAACGCGTTCCCATCTGGATACCCTGAGCCCCAAGAGCCAGCGCTGCCACCAACCCCCGCCCGTCAGCAAAACCTCCCGCCGCCACTACCGGTAGCTTAACGCAATCAACCACCTGAGGCACTAAAGCCATAGTCGTTATCTGACCGATTTCTCCCCCCGACTCCATACCCTCAGCTATAAAAGCATCAACACCAGCCCGTTCCAGACGCCGCGCCAGGGCGACACTAGCTACCACCGGCATTACCTTTATGCCCGCCTCCTTAAACCTAGAGATGTAAGGGCCAGGATTACCGGCGCCGGTAGTAACCACCGCCACCTTCTCCTCCAGAACCACCTCGATAACCTCCTTGGCAAAGGGAGATATCAGGAGAATATTTACCCCAAACGGTTTATCCGTCAGCTTACGGGTCAGGTGTATCTGCTCCCTCATCCAATTCGGTTCACAGGCACCAGCACCAATAATTCCCAGACCACCAGCGTTAGACACCGCGGCGACAAGCTCCGCCGTAGCCACATGAGCCATCCCCCCCTGAATGATGGGATACTTAATGTCAAAAAGGTCACAAACTGCAGTCTTGAGCATAGAATAGCCCCCCTTAGCTAGTTTTCTTTTTCGGGCTCTTAATCTCGATGACTTCCCTACCGGCATAGGTGCCACAGGTAGGACAAACATGGTGAGGTAATTTAGGACCATGGCACTGCGGGCAAGACTCAAGCTGAGGCGGACTCAATAGCCTCAGATTATTGCGCCGCTTACCCTGACGCGCCTTAGCATATTTCCGTTTTGGCAAAGCACCCATAACTATTCCATTCCTTTCTTTTGGTTAACTAGCCTTCATTAGTAAGAAGCAGCTTACGTAATCTCGACCAACATGGGTCCAGACCCTGAGAGGGACAATCACAGGAT
>DAOWJG010000159.1 GCA_030640485.1 Dehalococcoidales bacterium
AAAGACAGAAAGGAGGGCGAGCCACCTTGGCCTGGAGCCGTAAAGAGCTTGAGGAAGACAAACTCAGTAGCCCCAAATTGAGTGGGTACACTCAACTCTTCTCTCATATTTGCCACAGCCCCCGACGGACCATAGATAGCAACTATGGCCGCCATGAGTACCACAGCGAATAGTATTATCCCACGCCAGCTTATAAAATAGTCAGTCAGTTCCTTATTGAATATTGTGTAAAGCCCTCGCATATTAAGCCTCTTTAAAATACTGCAGGTATATGTCCTCTAAAGCATAGCTCTTAATTTTCATCTCTACCAGTAAGCCATTAGCATCTACAATTGTCTTGGCTATCTGAGGTCTCAAGTCCACTGAACAACCAATAGACAGTACATCCGCTGACCGGTCCACGCTGAGCACACCGTCAATCCGCTTGATAGCATCAATGATACCTGAGGTGATTTCAGTTAGTTTCACCTCAATCCTGAATTGGCTACCGCCGAATGTCTCCCTACCCAGCTCGTCCAATAAACCTTCTGCCACCAGTCGTCCGTTCATCAACATCCCCACCCGGTTACAGATTCGCTGAACCTGGTATAGCTGATGGGAGGACATGATAACGGTCATCTTCCTCTCCTTGGCTATCCCAGCTATCATGTCCAGCATTTGACTGATGCCCTCAGGGTCTATCCCCGAAGTGGGTTCATCCAGGATGGCGATTTTAGGCAGCTTAATCATTATATCGGCAATAGCTAAACGCTGCTTCATGCCCCGGGAGAACTCCCCCACCTTCCGCTCCGCCTCCTCTGGCAGCCCAACTATATCCAGCGCCTCAGTTATCCTTTTAGTAACCAGCTCCTCAGGAAAACCATTTAACCGCGCCGTGTAGGCTAGGTTATAGGCAGCGGTCAAATCATCATAAAAGCCCACCTTTTCCGGGACGTAACCGGTGAGGCGCTTAACCTTGAGGGGTTCCCGAGTAGCGTTATATCCAGCTACATAGGCAGTGCCTGAGGTTGGCTCAGTGAGCCCAAGCAGCATTAATATGGTAGTCGTTTTTCCGGAACCATTGGGGCCAAGGAAACCAAAGATATCACCCTCTTCAATACGAAGGTTTAACCGGTCGACAGCTTTAATGTCACCATAGTTTTTAGTCAGGTCTACCGTCTCTATTATGAACTGCTTCGTCAACTCTGTCACCGCTTCCCGGTTCGTCTAAACCAGACTGCCAAGCCAACTATAACGGCTATCGTAATACCAATACCGGCCGCTCCCCAAATGGTAGATGTTACCACGGTTATCCTAAGCTCACGCTCCATCTCAACCTGGTCGCCGGTGGCTTTCAGGGTAACGGGATAATCACCGGCCTCCGTACCAGGGGGTGGGATGATGACTACATCCACCTCCTGGGTAACCCCCGGCTCTAACGATGCCAATCTGCTCGGCGTGAAGGTTATATCCCATCCCTCTGGTTTTTCTGAGGTAAAGGTGATATTCTCCAGGCTCCCCGTCCCGGCGTTCGCCAGCTCGATTGATACGTGATTATCCTCGTTAGGTCTTACCTGAAATTCCCGACGCAGTGTGGTGGTAGACATATACAGTAGATATGCAGGTGGTGCCGTAACTACTACTGCTTTGAGGTCAACACTATCCACCAACCCGTCTGAAGCTGCCCCAACAGTAAACATATAGTCACCTGGTTCCGGTAGACTTTCTGGTAAGGGACCAACAAAAAGCTTGATGGTTTCCCTCTTTTTCCCCGGTTCCACTGTAAAGGCTGATATTTCCGTCTCCGGATAGCCTCCCATGAATATTCCTATCCATCCCTCAGGTAGTGTCAGATCAAGGTCAAAAGTTCTCGGTTCACTACCCTCATAATACAATGTAAGCTCCCACTCAAAGATGGTGCCAACTGTATTTTGCAGGATAGGAAACCGAGAAAAGACTACAAACTTCTCTTCAGGAGGTTCTTCAGGTAGGGACTCTTCCTCAGCTGGTGGTAGCAAAACAGCACCGCCGCTACTTTCCTGGGCGGCGAGTATAACATGATTCCCGAATAAGCCACCAAATACTCCAAAGAGCAGGGCAAAACAAATAAGGTAATGAGCTCCTCTAAACCTTTTCATGGTTCATCCCCTTTTGCCAACAAAATTATGCACTCTATTGGAACTTTCCAGGTAACGTCTGGAAAACTAATATTCCTTATACGATACCAGCTACTTCTAGACTCAGTTATTCTAAAATCTTTTAGATTATATCGTGTCCCAGAAAATAAATCAAACATTTATACTGAAGCCACCGGACAATTCTCGTAAAAGTCTCGGTGCTGAAATTGTTGGGCACCCCTCCAAAACGTATGGCGAACTAGCCAGCTAGGGCCTAAAGCCATTATACTTAAACAAAAATCTGAAGGCTAGACCCGCGCCGGGTAAAGTATACGAGAGGAGATAAAGGGTGCTTCAACTGATAATTATTGGTGCCTATTTCTCGGGCATGATTGTTATTGGGGTATTGAGTCGGAAGAAGGCAAGGGGAATTGATGATTTCTTTGTTGCCGGCAGAAGGGGAGGAACCTTGTTTATTACTGGCTCACTACTGGCTACCATTATTGGTGGCTCAGCTACCGTGGGTATGGCTGGGCTGGGTTTTACCCGGGGCTTAACCGGGGCGTGGTGGTTACTAGTTGGCAGTATTGGGCTGGTGGTTTTGGGCGTTTTTTTTGCCAGGAAAGTGAGAGGGTTCGGACTCTATACCCTCCCCGAGCTGGTGGCAAAGCAATACGACGGTCGAGTCGGTTTAGCGGCTTCAATTCTCATTGTTGTTGCCTGGGTAGGCATCATTGCCGCCCAGATTATAGCTTCGGGGGCAATACTGGGTGCCTTAGGAGTGGGCACCCCGGTTTTATGGATGGTGGTCTTTACCATCGTTTTTATCATTTATGCTGTCCTGGGTGGTCAGCAGGCCATTATTCGCACCGACACCGTACAGATAGGCATAATCCTGGCAGGTATCTTTGGCAGCCTGGCCCTGGTTATATCGCGTCTGGGGGGATGGGGTGGACTGGTTAGTTCTCTACCACCGGAGCATTTTGCCTTTCCCGTTAGCTCTCAGTTCAGCGGTCAAGAACTGATTTCACTGCTCTTACTGGTCGGTCTAACCTATGTTGTCGGACCTGATATGTATTCCCGGCTATTCTGCGCTAGAGATAGTGACACGGCGAGGAAGTCAGTATTCTGGGCTGCCCTGCTTATTATTCCGGTTGCCTTTGGTATTACCCTGATTGGGATGGGGGCATCGGCGCTATTTCCCCAGATTTCCCCCGAACAAGCCTTCCCGGTAGTGATAACGGGGGTTCTGCCCCCCTTCATGGGTGGTGTCGTCCTGGCCGCTCTACTCGGGGCGCTAATGTCCTCAGCCGATACCTGTTTGCTAAGTGCCAGCACCATATTAACCATGGATATAATCGGACGTTTTAAAACGGCACTTAGTCCGACAAAAATCCTGTCTTATTCTCGCTGGGCAATGGTTATCATAGGGATTTCCTCTCTATCTCTGGCTCTGGCTCTAAAGGGAGTAATAAGCGCTCTTCTTTTTGCCTATACGGTATATACCTGTGGCTTGATTCTGCCGGTGCTCATTGGTTTTTATAAGGATAGGTTCAGGGTTACCCCCTTAGGAGCCTTGGTAGCGATTATTGGTGGCGGGGTAGCCGCCCTTATTAGTAAAATACTTGGTATAGAATATCTAGAGCTGGGCGGCTTGGTAGTTAGCGTCTCCCTCCTTTTTATGGTAAGTTTTATTGATAATAGGATAAAGGCAAGCCGCTTGACGGTCGGCAAGACATCTAGTAGAATTCTTACG
>DAOWJG010000031.1 GCA_030640485.1 Dehalococcoidales bacterium
AAGCCCGACATGCAGGGTAACAAAGAGACAGTGCACTCCCCTAATCTTTATCTTATCAATCAGCTCTGGGGTAAAGTGCAGCCCTGCAGTCGGCGCAGCGACACTGCCCGCCTCGCTAGCATAGACTGTCTGATAGCGCTCTGGATTTTCTAGGGGAACGTGAACGTATGGAGGTAACGGAATTTTGCCCCAGCTTGTTAGCCGGGTTTCGTCGGAGAAGCGTATCACCCGTCGGCCATCATCCCTTAACTCAACCACTTCGGCGATAACCTTTGCCTCTCGCCCATTATCGGTCCCCGAATCACTTACTAGCTCCAGTCTACTGCCAATCTTGGTTCGCTTCGCCGGTCTAACCAGTGTCTCCCAGACGTTGGGACTGAGCCGCCTCAGGAGCAAAATCTCTAACCTGCCCTTGGTATCAGCCTTCCTACCACTGAGTCGGGCAGGGATAACCCGGCTATCATTAAAAACTAAGACGTCTCCCCTCTGGAGATAGTCCACTATTTCATAAAACTGGTGGTGCTCTAGCGGGCTATCACTGCGGTTTAGGACCATAAGTCGAGCTCGGTCTCTGGGTTCAATCGGGGTCTGGGCGATAAGCTGTGGGGGAAGGGGATAGTCAAATTCACTGGTTTTCATAGATGGTAACGCCAACAGCGAGTACTTTCTTACGGTAAATTTGGTAGCGATATATTATAGGCTTTCATGTGCCAAATCGTAAAGGATGCAACCAATTAACGCCCAGTTGAATAGCAGACGAGAACGCATCGTAGATTCGAGGTAACGAAACGCCATTTTGTTTAATAGCGGAGTTACATTGTTGGTGGGTTAGGGGACCCACAATAATTATTCGGGGACGTCAGTAAACCATTGGCCATTCTTGGCGAGAAGACATCCGGTGGTTAATCCGCCTTGTTGTCAATCAGCGTAATGTCGACATTTACTCCAGACGAAGTTGAGATCCCACACATTTCAGCGAAGCGTTCAGTCTCTCTGTGTTCACGACAAATTTCCTATGACAATCAAATTCCGAATGCAGATGAGGCTGAGCAAGCTCACGCCAATGATAAGGGTGGTGAATTGCCCTTTGTGTAGCATAATAGCAGCAATACCAGACGAGATGCCGAGCTTAAACGCAACTGATGGAAAGAAGCCAAGTGCAAGTATACTTTTTATAAAGAAGTTAAGCTCAATTGCCCCGAGTTGTAAACCCTGCCAGGTCAGGAGAATGTCGACTATATTGAGAGCAATAAAGGTAAGTGCCAGCCAAATTGCTACGCTGACCTTTGTCTCCGCAGTTATCATATTCCCTCGATAATTCAATCTTGGATGTTGAGCGTTTATTATAATCATAACCTAACTCTAATGGGGGATGTCAAGATAACCTAACGTATATTTAACTAAACATCTTGAGGTTAGGCTATAGAGATAGGCTAATCAGGTCAATAAAATAAAGACGTATTTTACCATAACCATCTGGTAAATTATAGAATTTCCACCTCCATTTCGTAGGGTGCTGGAAGTATTAACTAAATTCTCCTTCTAAAATAACGGGGTTGACAGAGCTCCTATTTTACGATAATGTTGACTTAATTGGTCAAGTTAGTCAATAATATTCTGGAGCCCGATAAGGTTTTCTACTAGGGGACGCTACGGAACCAGAGCACTCTTGAATTTGACCTGTCACCAAAGGAAGGGACTGATTCCGTTAAGAGATATCGCCCGGAGACAGGAGATATTGCTTCATTATCTGGAGCATTTAATTAAGCCTCTCATCGTGGCGGGAATAGTGAGGAGCTCACGAAGTCCAGCGGGTGACGTCCAGTTGACTAAGCCTCCCCGCGAGATAAAGCTAAGTGAGGTAATTAGACTTGTTGAGGGTTCAATCATTCCTGTAGAATGTGTTGATAACCCGGAGGCATGCTCCCGCTCTGAGCTATGTGCCGCTCGAGACGTCTGGGCTGAGTTCGAAAGAGCGGTGAGCAAAGTATTGGAGTCTACGACCCTAAAGGATTTTGTCGAGCGACAAGAAAGGAAAGAGCAGGCTGAGGGCCCAACCGCTAGAAAACGTGGTAAATGAGGCGACAGTGGAGACTTTAACCGGTGAGGTTACCGCTTGGCTTAAGGCCAACGGGGCTAGCCTGGTTGGTATTGCCAGTGTGGAAAGATTTGATGGTGCCCCGAAAGGACATCACCCGCGTGATTTCCTTCACGAGGCAAGGTCTGTGGTCACCTTTGGCGTTGCCCTGCTGCAACAGGCACTCTACTGGGAAGGGCATCTGGCTAACTCTGAGCTGGTACCTCCAGAACACCAAAAGGAGGTGCTTCAAAACTATTTCTACAGACAGACCGGCTACGTCATGGTTAACAACCTCCTCGACACGATGGCACTACGCATATCAAATCTCTTGGAAAGTCGGGGCTACCTCTCTCTGTTCTTTCCGGCGACCTATGGCACTAAAGCGATATGGGGATTTATTAAAGAGAGGATTCCGTCAAAGTCGGGGCTGTTTTCCCAGCGCCACGCTGCGGTAAAGGCTGGCCTGGGTGAGTTCGGGCTAAACAATATGGTGGTTACCCCCGAATATGGACCCCGTATCAGGTTCAACTCGGTGATAACCGAGGCTGAGCTTACGCCCAACCCCCTTATTGGAGAAAAGGTGTGTTTGGGTGAAGGTTGCTCTATCTGCCTGGAGAATTGCCCGGGCGCCATTTCTCTACGCCCGGATTTCGACCCTGGGGCGGTATGGTATGATACGCCGGCGCAGACCGATCTAGATGCTTGCATAAGGCTAAGCGGTGCGCACTACTGTTTGGGTAGATGTATCAAGGTCTGTCCCGTGGCGCAGAAGTCATCAAGGTGCAAGCGGGCTCTGCCCTAAGTTAGGGCTAGGCTCAGGGCTAGGTTACCACTGAGATAAGGATAGGCGGTAGCGATATGGCTAAAGTAATTGCTGTCTCAAGGAGTAAGAAAAAGGGTGTTAGCAAGGAGGCTATACCTGGAGGTATTTTCAGGGAGAATTATGGCCTGGTTGGTGATGCTCATGCCGACTCGTCTACCCATCGTCAGGTAAGCCTGCTGGCGACTGAAAGTATTGACAAGATGCGGAGGTTGGGCTTCGATGTAGGCCCCGGAGATCTTGCTGAAAACCTCACTACCGAGGGAATAGAATTACTCTCACTACCCATTGGCACACGCATATCTATAGGGGGAGAGATTGTCTTAGAAATTACCCAGATTGGTAAAGAGTGTCATACCGGATGTGCTATTTATCGTCAAGTAGGCAAATGCATCATGCCCAAAGAGGGAGTATTTACCAGGGTAATCAAGGGGGGATTGGTTGAAGTGGGAGACACAATAAGAATATTGGAGGGGGATAAGTGCAACAATTAACAGAAGAAGAAAGTAAGGGTCAATATGGATAAGGGACGAGGGCGCGTCCTATATGCTTTACTGGTAATTGGTATTGCAGCACTTTGTGCTGGCCTGGTCCTCTTGTTAACGTATAGGGGGGGATAATCATAGATGCAAGACAGGCATATTGAATTAAGAGACAGGATTCTGAGCCTCAAGGGAAAAAGGCGGGCGGTTATCCTGGCTCATAACTACCAATTGGGCGAGGTCCAGGATATAGCTGATTTTGTCGGGGATTCTCTGGACTTGAGCCAAAAAGCCGTTAAGACAGATGCCGAGGTAGTTGTATTTTGTGGGGTTCATTTTATGGCGGAGACAGCCTCTATCCTCTGCCCGGATAAGACTGTCTTACTCCCTGACATAAATGCTGGCTGTCCCATGGCAAATATGATAACTGCCGGGGAACTCAGAGAGAGGAGAAAGCAACTGTCGGATGCCGCCGTAGTCTGCTATATCAACTCCTCGGCTGAGGTTAAGGCGGAGTCAAACATTTGCTGCACCTCAGCCAATGCCATCAAGGTTATCGAAAGCC
>DAOWJG010000175.1 GCA_030640485.1 Dehalococcoidales bacterium
CACAGAGCCGTCCTGGATGTTCTCCGGGAGACGGGGGTAAGGTTTGAGAGTGAGCGGGCGTTAAAGGACTTAGCCAAGCACGGTTGTCAGGTAGATTATGAAGAGAAGAGGGCGCGTTTCCCGGAGTATCTGGTTGAGGAAGCTATCCGCCGTACCCCCAGCAGTCATCGTGTTAAAGCCAGGGACCCGAAGAATGACATAATATTTGGTGGCGATACGGTTTATTTTCGGAATTTCCCGGGAATGCAGACCATCGATCCGGATACCTGGGAGCCAAGAGACCCTACGAGGCAGGAATATTGTGACCTGATAACAGTTTTTGATGCCTTGCCTAATATGCATGCTATCGGTCCTTATCCCTATTATGGATATGATGGTGTCCCCCCGGTTATGCGTCTACTGGAGGGTATTGCCATTAAGATAAGGAATTCAACCAAGGTTCTCATCATGGGTAATGCCAGTGATGCTGACCAGTTCCATATAAAGATGGTAAAAGTAGCCGGGGGTGAGGCGGTTCTTTCGGCATATGGTTCAGCTCCCTTGACCTGGTATGATGATCAGTTAAGAGCCGTCTACCGAGCTCTGGAAACCGGGTGGCCGATGTATCTACTTCAGGGAACAGCACTCGGGGCTACCGGGCCGGCCACAGTTGCCGGGACGGTGGTGGTTAATCTTGCTGAACTACTGTCTCTATTAGTGCTGCTGCAGCTATTAAAAACGGGGACGAGGGTGCATATTGCCAGCGATACCTATCCCCAGAATATGCGCTCCGGAGCCCCCGCCTTTGGGCGGATTGGCTGTTCCTTGGTTAAGGCAGTGGAGAACCAGATGGCTCGGCATTATGGAATTCCCAGGAGAGATTCCAGTGGCGGCCCCGTAAACTCAAAGAAATCAGATTTCCAAACCGGATACGAGAAGGCACTTAACGCCCTGGTTAGCGCCTTGACCGGCTCTAATCTTATATCCATGCATAGCGCTCTCTATGGTGAAATGGCTGCCCATCCCCTCCAGGCCATATTGGATGATGATATCGCTGGCATGATAGGCAAATTTATTGAGGGGGTCACCGTAAATGACGAGACAATAGCCTTAGAGCTAATAGAGCAGGTGGGGCCGATTCCCGGTAACTACCTCAATACAGCACATACCAGAGAGTGGTGGCGTAAGGAGCAGTTTATTCCCCGAGCCGCTGACAGCCTGACCTATCCGGAATGGATGCAGTCGGGTAAAAAAGACTGCCTTGATTATGCTAGAGGGGTGATGGATGAAATACTGGCTGCCCATAGGGTTTCAATACCATTAACTCCGAGTCAGGAGGCGGATATCGGGCGGATATTGAAAGCGGCACGAGAGTATTACCGGGAGAAGGGGCTGATATCAGACGAAGAGTGGGCGGTTTATCAGGAGAAGGTTCTAAAATCACCTGACTACCCGTTTGCCTAATGTCTAGTGGCCATACTTGGTAAAGAGCCGGTGTATTGTGCCCGCTACTGTTAAGGGCAAACTTGGTAATTAACCAAGGTAAATATCTACTGAGTGAAATGAGAGGATATGTTGTGCTTGATGAGAAATACTCAGCCCCAGAGTCCAAGATGAAAAAGGGGAGTAATAATAGCCAAGCATGGCCGTTTGATGCTATGGCTTCCGTCTACGATGCCTGGTTTGAGGCAGGGGGGAAAACCATCTTCGATATTGAGGCGCGTGCCTTCCGGGATATCTTACCCTTTCTACCTGAACCCTGGCTTGAGGTGGGGGTGGGCAGCGGTCGGTTTGCCCAGGCTCTGGGCATAGAGATGGGAGTAGAGCCCTCAATTAAGATGGCGGAGATGGCAAGAAAGAGGGGGATAGCGGTTCTTCTGGGCATAGCGGAAGGGGAGCCATTTAGGGAGCATACCTTTGGCACGCTATTCTTGATTGTAACTCTCTGCTTTGTTACCTCACCACTTGCTGTCTTGAAGGAGTCTTGCCGTATTTTGGTGCCGGGCGGGAAGTTAGTGCTGGGCCTGGTCTTGAGCGACAGTCCCTTTGGTAAATTCTATGAAGAGAAGAAGAAGCGGGGACACCGTTTCTACAAATATGCTACCTTCTGTAATTTTGCTGAGGTTGCCAGGCTCCTGGAACAGGTGGGGTTTTCCATTGAGAGGGTCATTGCCACGCTTTTTCAGAAGCCAGGTGAGGTTAAGTATGTGGAATCGCCACAGGAAGGTTTTTCTTCTGATGCGGGATTTATCATAATCGTGGCTGGAAAATCAATTAGCTGATGAGTTAGTTACCTTGTGGGGACTACCGGGGAATACGCCAAATCATCGTAGGCAGTTATTCGGTAGCTAGATCGGGACATTTGCCACTACTGTAGTCCCCGTACTTGCTTCAGACTTGAGCTTCAGGCTACCACCAAGTAGCTGTGCCCTTTCCTGCATTCCAGTCAAGCCAAGTTTACCTACCTGCACTAGGTCCCCCAGATTTTCGGGAAGTTCAAAACCTATGCCGTCATCACTGATAGTAGCCCGAACTTCATGCTTGTCGAACTCGACCTTGACCTCAGCCTTGGTGGCTTGAGCATGCTTGGCTATGTTTCTTAGCGCCTCCTGGACAATGCGAAAAAGTATTAACTCTGTTTCCGTAGAGAACCTTCGCTCGCTGCCAACCACCTCTAGGTTAGTCTCCACCCCATATTCCTTGGTCAGTTCCCCGGTCAACCACTCCAGCGCCGGCAGTAACCCCAAATCGTCAAGAATAGAAGGTCTTAGGTCGCGACTGAAGCGACGCACCTCCCGCACCACATCTCTAATCTCTTCATAGAAACCCCACAGCGCTTTAGCCTCCCTGACTGGTAGTGCTGCCTTGTCACCGAGCAAGCTCTCTAACTGATGAAGCAGGGCAATAAGGGTTTGAACCGTGCTATCATGGAGCTCTCGGGCGATGCGCCGGCGTTCTTCCTCTTGAGCCCGAGTAATCTCCTGCAGATAATAGCGCAGGTTTTCCTGCATCCGTTTTGCCTCAGTAATGTCTCGAGCCATGTTTTGGAAGGCGATGAGTCGGCCATTACTGAAGATTGAGCTGGTGGTTAACATCAGGGTTACCTCGGTGCCGTCCTTTCGGATAAGGTGTTGCTCGTAGGGTTGGGCTACCGCCTCGCCTCTAATCAACTTCCGACGCACCTCCTTTGCCAAGCGTAAGCCCTCCTCGGAAAGGATGGTTTTTACATTACCTCGAGCCAGTTCTGCGGTGCTAAACCCGGTGAGCTTTTCGGTGGCTTTATTCGCTTTCAGAATATTGCCCTTTAAATCGTGAACCCAAATAGCATCAAGGGCAGCCTCAAATAGCTCTCTATGGCTTTCCTCCGATTCCTGCAGTGCCCTTTCCGCCCTCTTTCTTTCGGTGATGTCCTGTAAAGTCTCAATGGCGCCTATTATTTCTCCACTGACATCTTTGATAGGACTTGCCGTAACCTGTAGCCATTTTCCACCTCTTCCCAGGGATAGGTTGTAATCTTCAACTTCGTAGGCACCCTCAATTAGGGAGGATTTCTGGCATTTGCCCTGATAATACCCCTCAATTTCATCTGCTGATGCCCCGTCCACGATAAAATCAGCCATCACTGACCTCTTCTCGGCGTAGAAGGCTCGCCACTGATCATCGGTCCCGATTATTGCCACCCTTTTTATGCCGGTAAGGGCTTCAACGGCGGTGTTCCAGTGGGTGACCTTGTGATTTCTATCGATGACAAATGAAGAAATAGAGGAGCCATCAATAATCTTAGCGAGCATCTCCTCGGCTCGCTTGAGCCCAGTTATGTCGCGCATTAAATCGACAAATTTTACTATCTCTCCATTCTCATCAAATATTGGGGAGCTCTTTATGGAGAAGTACCTGTCAAACCGCGCTTCATAGCGGTCGAGTGAGCCTACCTGCTTGGTCTCCCAGGTTTGTCGGCAGGGACACTCTTCCTGGGGACAATCCATCCCTCTTATGATTTCATAACATTTCTTCCCGATGACTTCGTCGCGGCTTTTGCCCAGAAGTGCCAGGCCACTATCATTTATGTTTTCTATGTTGTAGTCTCTATCAATAATCAGCATGATGTCTTCCAGGGCATTGAATGAACTGCGCCACTTTGCTTCCTCGGCCTTCAGCAGAGTATCAGCCACTCGGATACGTTCTTGCTCTTTGCGGTGACTGTGAAATAGTAGGTTAACCACGGTGCCGACTGCAATGACACCGCTGCTTTCAACTAAAGCGTCAGCCGGGCTAGGGGAGATTAAAATAGTGCGGGGCAATAGAACGCCCAGGGCAACCGCTAGGCTAGCTATGCCTCCCTTGATGCCAAAGGTAAAGCCAGCGTAGATTATAGGTACCAGCAGATAAACCCGTTCTATAGCGTGTCGACTTAGCCCCAGAAAGGAGGGGGGAGGTTCCAATCCCCCAAAAGGTAGCTGCTGTGGGTAGTGAAGAATTATGCCCATCACAAATAATGCCACAACCAGCCAGAAACGGGGATTACGTACCACCCTTAGTAATGTATTTAGATATAAAACCATATCAGAACCTGCCCTGATACCTTAAACAAGGGGGAAAGTCAGGTCAATTCTTCTAATGTGAACCAGCCCCTTTTCATTGCCTTTATTACTGCCTCAGTGCGGGAGCCGACCCCCAATTTGTTGAAAATACTCCCGAGATGACTCTCAATAGTGCGCACACTGAGGTGTAATGCCTCACCGATATCAGCATTGCTCATGCCACTGGCTGCCATCTTGAGGATAATGGTCTCCCGCTCGGAAAGTAAATCCGAGGCGCGTTCCCCAGTCGGCTCAATTTTGGGTTGTCTTAACCGCTCCATTACCTTACGCGCCACGGCTGGGTGAAGCACGGCTTCTCCCTTATGCACGGTCTGAATAGCACTAATAAGTTCGCGGCTACCCACATCCTTTAACAGGTAGCCGGCAGCACCGGCCTCTAACAGCGGGAAAATATACTGTTCATAATCATAGGCAGTGAGTATCAATATTACTGCCGAAGGTTGGAGGGCCTTAATTTGCTTGGTGGCTTCGATACCGTTGAGCTTGGGCATGGAGATATCCATAATAATTACGTCTGGTTTTAGCTGGCTGGCCATACGCACTGCTTCCTCACCGTCACTCGCCTCACCAACGACCTTAAAATCTGCCTCACGTTCCAGAAGCTGACGGATGCTCTCCCGGACCACCACGTGGTCCTCAGCAAGGAGAATGGTAATCCTTTTCATGAGACTTCCTTTCTGCCGCTAAATACCGCCTCCCCTTCATCACCTAGATTTTAGACCATCTGGCTACTTTACTCAACAAGGTAGCGTTGAGACCCCTTAGCTACGGGTGGGAATCCCTGAGGAAACCAGACCTTTCCCTGAGGTTTTCCCCAGGGTAAAAATAGGCATCACACGGATGTGGTCATTACCTGACTGTGGTTAAACTTAAAGTAAAGCAAGCAGGGTAAAGGAGGAAGGAGAAATGGGAGTCAGAGCCTATCTACTGGTTGATGTGGTTGATGACATGGCGCAGCAGGACTTTATTACTACCCTAAGACAGCTGGAGGAAATGCCAGGAGTGGATTTTGTTGATCCGGTTATTGGGTCCGTCGACATGGTGATTATGGTAGATGCCCCGGTGACGGTGGAGGCAGTAGCCAGCAAGATCCGAGCCAAGGATTGGGTCAAGAATTTGGAGATATTGAGGATTGTCAGCATGTTTGAGCGCCACCGGGCTTCAAAGCAGGAGCTTCTCAAGGCTTTAACCCGCAGCGGTGTGCAATCCACCACCAGTGTCTAAATGTAGGGTGCTAAGCTGGGAAAAAGGAGTTAACTATGGTTATTGAGGCCACGGCTAGGGAAGAGCTTGACTTCGTCGTGATTGATAGGGTAGTCCACAAACACAATGTGGAGCCCGGTGCGGTAATACCAATCCTACAGGAGATTCAAGACACCTATAGCTACGTACCGCCGGTAGCGATACAACGCGTCGCAGAGCACATGAATATCCCGGCCAGTGAGATATATGGTATCGTTACCTTCTACGCTCAGTTCCGGCTCCAGCCTCTGGGGAAGAATCTAGTCAAGGTCTGTCACGGCACTGCCTGTCATTTGTGTGGTGCTGAAATGGTGGCGGAGACACTTGCCCAGGTTACCGGTGCCCGGGAGGGGGAAACTAGCCCGGATGGTTTGTTCACCGTCGAGCGGGTCGCCTGCCTCGGCTGTTGTAGCCTGGCGCCCTGTATTATGGTCAATGGTGAGACCCATGGACGACTTACTCCGGAGGCTGTCGGTAAGATAATGACTGAAATTCAGAAAGCAGAAGCACCGGCTTCAGTAGGGTGAACTTGGTAGTCGGGACCTAAAGGTAAAGAAGAGGAGAGATTTATGCCACGAGAAAGAGATGGAAGTTGGCTGGTGAAGGTAGGGCTTGCTTCTTGTGGTATCGCCGCTGGTGGCAGAAAGGTATACGATGCTTTTCTTACCCAACTTCGTGACGGGGCTCTAGATACTGAGCTGAAGCAGACCGGGTGTTTGGGCATGTGCTACAACGAGGTGTTGGTGGAGGTTTTATCTCCCCAGAAGGAACGCACCTTTTATGGCAGGGTTACCCCGGATAGGGTTGACCGTATCATTAATGAGCACCTGGTTCAAGGCAGGCCGGTTACTGAATGGGTTATACCGCCTGAGGAAATAAACAGCCTTCTGGCAAAGCAGAAGAGAATTGTCCTCCGAAACTGCGGCATAATTGACCCCGAATCCATTGATGACTACCTAGCGGCGGAGGGCTATAAGGCGATAGAGAAGATACTGAGCAGTATGTCACCCCTGGAAGTAATTGATGAGATTACCAATTCTGGCTTGAGGGGGAGGGGTGGCGCCGGCTTTCCTACCGGCATAAAATGGGGTTTGGCTCGTGAGTCTCCCAGCCGGCAAAAATACATAATATGTAACGCCGATGAAGGCGACCCCGGGGCTTTTATGGACCGGAGTGTCCTGGAAAGTGACCCGCACAGTATTATTGAAGGTATGCTGATCGCGGGCTATGCGGTTGGCGCCTCAGAGGGCTATATTTACGTGAGAGCCGAGTATCCACTGGCTATTAAGCGCTTAGAGCTAGCCCTGGCTGATGCTAGGGAGACGGGGTTTATCGGTGAGAATGTCCTGGGCTATGATTTTGATTTTGATATAAAGATTAGACAGGGGGCTGGCGCATTTGTCTGCGGTGAGGAAACGGCTCTTCTTATGTCTATAGAGGGGAGGCGGGGGATGCCCCGGTTCCGTCCTCCCTTTCCCGCCCAGTCTGGATTGTGGGGCAAACCTACCACCATCAATAATGTAGAGACTTTAGCCAATGTAGCCTGGATTATTCTTCATGGTGCCTCGGCCTATAGTGTCTACGGCACTGAGAAAAGTAAAGGGACCAAGGTCTTTGCCCTGGCGGGTACGATTGCCCATGGTGGGCTAATTGAGGTGCCCATGGGTATTACCCTGAGGGAGATCGTCTTTGACATCGGTGGCGGCACCTCCACCGGGCTGGAGTTTAAAGCCGTCCAGATTGGGGGGCCATCGGGTGGTGTGATTCCCGCTAGTTTAGCCGATACCCCGGTAGATTATGAGTCGGTAACCAAGACTGGTGCCATTATGGGCTCGGGTGGACTCATCGTTATGGATGAAACCAGCTGCATGCTGGACATCGCCAAGTTCTTCCTCAATTTCACCCAGGATGAATCCTGTGGTAAGTGCACCTTTTGCCGTATTGGCACCCTGCGTATGCAGGAAATCCTGAAGCGGATTACCGAGGGTAACGGTCGCGGTGAAGATATAGAAATCCTTGAGGAATTAGCTCAGAATGTAAAGCGGGCTTCATTATGCGGGTTGGGACAGACGGCACCGAACCCGGTATTAACCACGCTTAAGTACTTCCGTAATGAATACGAAGAGCATATCAATGAGAAGAAATGTCGGGCTAAGAAATGCCAGGCCTTAATTACCTATGAGATTATCCCGGAAAAGTGTCCCGGGTGTGGGCTCTGTGCCAAATATTGCCCCACCGGGGCTATCTCAGGGGAGAAAAAGCAGCCCTACGTTATTGACCAGGAGCAGTGCGTTCGCTGCGGACTGTGTATGAATGTGTGTCGCCTGGATGCGGTATCTGTTCACTGAGGAGAAATAAATGCCTAAGGTTTCGTTTACCCTGGACGGGGAAAGAGTTGAAGTGGAGGCCGGAACCACCGTTCTGGAGGCGGCAGAGCAGCAGGGGGTGGAAGTACCCACCCTCTGTCATGACCCTCGTCTCAAACCGACCGCCGCCTGTCGTATGTGTCTCGTCGAGGTGGAAAGGGCTCGCGGGCCAATACCAGCCTGCACCACACCGGTAACCGAAGGCATGGTGGTGAGGACAAAAACCGATGACCTTGCCAACCTGCACCGGATGGCTCTGGAACTGCTTCTTTCTGACCACTATGGTGATTGTATTGCCCCCTGTAAGCTTGCCTGTCCTGCCGGCATAGATATTCAGGGCTATATTGCCCTTATCGCCAACGGTCAGTACCAGGAAGCATTAAAACTGATTAAGGAGTCTAATCCCCTGCCTCTTGTCTGTGGGCGAGTCTGCCCCCGTTTCTGTGAAATCAAGTGTCGTCGAAGTGTGGTTGATGAGCCGATAGCGATAAATATGCTGAAGCGTTTTGTCGCCGATTACGATATTGATAATACCGAACCCTATCAGCCTGAACCTAAACCGGCTACGGGGCATAAAGTAGCTGTTGTCGGTGGTGGTCCGGCTGGCTTATCCGCTGCCTATTACCTTGCCCTTGAAGGGCATGAGGTAACCATCTTTGATGCCAACCCCAAGCTGGGGGGCATGCTGAGATACGGTATTCCCGAATACCGCTTGCCGAAAGCAATTCTGGATAAGGAAATAGCAATTATTACTGGTCTATGTCATGACGTTTACGGTAACGTGTCGCTGGGTAAAGACTTTACCCTTGAAAGTCTTAAGGCTATGGGCTATGAGGCCATCTTTATTGCCCTTGGTGCCTGGGCAAACCAGAAGATGAAAATTGAGGGAGAAGACCTACCCGGGGTTCTTTCTGGAATAGGGTTCCTCCGTGATATG
>DAOWJG010000029.1 GCA_030640485.1 Dehalococcoidales bacterium
ACAGGGCAGCGATGTTGACACCATTCGTCAGGCAACCCAGGAGCTCAATGACACCATGCAGAAAATAGGGGCTGCCATCTACCAGCAGCAACCACCACCACCACCACCACCGCCGCCACCCCCACCGGGTGCTGAGCCACCACCGGGAGGTGAGACACCAGCAGGTAAAGAGGGCGGTGAAGAAGGAACCGTAGAAGGCGAGTTCCGCGAGGTTTAGAGCAGAAAGGGAGTTAAAGAGGGGCGGAGCCCCTCTTATATAAAACCATTCCCCTTCCCCTTAATGAGGGAAAGGGGATAAAGGGGATAGAGTCACAATATGCCAACAAAGCGGGATTACTACGAAGTCCTCGGCATCCCTAGAAATGCTACCGATGAGGAAATAAAGAGGGCTTTCCGCAAGCTAGCCTTCAAGTATCACCCTGACCATAACCGTAATGGTGGCGCTGAGGAGAAGTTCAAGGAGGTAAACGAGGCCTACGAAGTGCTCTCTGACGCGGATAAGCGTAGCGCCTACGACCGCTTTGGTCACGGTGGTGCTGAGGGACCCTTTGGGCGCGGTTTTGAGGGCTTTGATTTCAGCGGTTTTGGCAATATCTTCGATGCCTTCTTCGGCGGAGCCACCGGTACCGTCCGTCGGGGGCCACAGCGCGGTGCTGACCTCACCTATAATATTGCTATTGCCTTTGAGGAAGCCGCCTTTGGTTGCGAGAAAGAAATAAATATTCTGCGCACTGAGAACTGCTCCCTGTGTCAGGGTACTGGCTCCCGGCCAGGCACCAAACCTACCAAATGCCCTAACTGTAATGGCGCCGGGCAGGTGCGACGGGTTCAGCAGACTATCTTTGGCCGCTTCTCTAATATTACTACCTGCACTCAGTGTCGCGGTGAAGGCAGGATTATTACTGACCCCTGCCCCCAGTGCCGGGGCACGGGGAAGGAGAAGCATAAGTGCCGCATCTCAGTCAAAATCCCCGCTGGAGTTGATAATGGCACTCAAGTACGACTACGTGGCGAAGGCGAAGCTGGAGAGAGGGGTGGCCCCCCAGGCGACCTCTACGTTTCTTTAACCGTAGAACAGCACGAGGTTTTAACCCGTGATGGTGACGACATCATCTACGAGCTACCCATCAACTTCGCTCAGGCGGCCCTCGGTGCTGAAATTGAGGTGCCCACTCTGGAGGGTAAAATCCAGCTCAAGGTGCCGGCGAGCAGTCAAACCGGCGGGGTCTTCAAACTCAAGAATAAGGGTATCCCCCATCTCCGTGGTAGGGGGCGCGGTGACCAGTTTGTTAAGCTGCGTGTGGTTACTCCTGACTCACTAACCAAAAAACAGCGCCAGCTACTTGAGGAGCTGGCGGAAACCCTAGACCCAACTCCAAAAAGTCCGTGAAATAGAGAAGCAGTTAGCTCACAGGACACAAGAGGCTCTATCGAGTCACATGGTGAGCACTCAGTGGGGGAGATAAATCTCAGTCATGCTTCCGATTTTGGGAAAAGTTAGAAAACTCCCAATTCTGCCCGGCCAGCTCATGGCTAGCCCCAGCCGAAGTTATTTCAGCTACTACCTGATGCGGGGCGGCGCCTTCAAACAACACTTGATAAATCTTTTCCGTGACCGGCATCCCCAGCCCATGCTGCCGGGCTAGATTTCTCGCCGCAATAGTGGTATTCACGCCTTCAGCGATGCCGGCCATTGAAGCGGTTATCTCCTCTAGCGAGTGCCCCTTGGCTAACTCCATACCTACATAGTGATTACGACTCAGCGGGCTGGCGCAGGTAGCAATGACATCACCCAGACCAGCTAACCCGGTAAAGGTGAGTGGGTTTGCCCCCAGAGCTACCCCCAGAGCCGCTATCTCGATTAAGCCGCGGGTAATAAAGGCTGCCTTGGTATTATCACCAAAACCGAGCCCGTCAACCATGCCGGCACCCAGAGCAATAATATTCTTTAACGCCCCTCCCAGCTCTACCCCGATGACGTCAGTATTGGTATAAACACAAAAGCTGTCCGTTGAGAGTAGCCTCTGGGCCCTTTCAGCTACCGCTTCACTTGTAGCCGCCACTACTGTAGCCGCGGGTAAATCACGAATGATCTCACGGGAGAGATTAGGTCCGGAAAGGACACAAATATTAGACTGAAAATCAGGGGCTATCTCCTCAGCGATTACCTGCGACATCCGCTTATTGCTGCCTAACTCCAGCCCTTTAGCCGCACTCACCACCAGCATCGACCAATTAAGGTAATCCTTGGCCAATCTGATGTTCTGCCGCATAGCCTGGGATGGTACCGCCAGAATTACTGCCTGAGCGTCGTCTAAAGCCTCACTTAAGGAACTGGTAATGGATAGCTGAGGAGGAAAGATACCCGGAAATTGGTTTGTATTAGACTTACCATTTCTCAGTTCGATGGCTTCCTCTTCAGTCCGTGCCCACAACTTGACCTCTAACCCCTTATTAGCTAACACCACCCCTAGGGTTTTCCCCCAACTGGTGGTGCCGATAATAACTATCTTAGACATATCTTGCCCCATGGTCATCATCCTAGAGCCCTCAAGATCATGGCTTTGAGGTATGAGGCAAGGAACTACGCCTTAGCCCGGCCTTCTCGCCCAGTCTACGCTCCCTGCCTGACAGTAAGCGCCTGATATTATCCCGATGCATAATAATAATTATTATGGTACCAATTAGGGCATAGATCAGATACTCAATGGGGAATCGGTGCAAAATAGTGAGGGGTACTAATATACCGTAGGTGCTTACTACGGCGGCAATCGAAGCTAGGGATGCAAACTTGGTTAAACCGGCCCCGATAACAAAAACCTCACCACCAAAAATTGCTGCTGGTGGGAATAAGGCAAATAACCCACCAAAAAAGGTAGCCACACCCCGCCCACCCCCCTGAAACTTAAGAAATACTGACCAGCTATGCCCCGCCATAGCCGCCAGGGCAGCAATGACCTGAACCATCAACACCCCCCAGGTAAAGCCCCCTACCACCAGATAACTCCCGCCAAATATTAAACCGGCAAATAATACCGCCAGTCCTCCCTTTACCAGGTCCAGAGCAAAAACAAGAGCCGCCGCTTTGCCGCCAGCCGCCCGGAGCACATTAGTCGTCCCCATCTTACCACTGCCATACTGCCTGACATCCACCTTGGACATCCGCTTAGCTATAATCACACCAAAGGGAATGGCCCCCAAAAGGTAACCAACCACCACTACAAGAACAAACTTGGTGACTATCGTCATGGCTCTCCCCTTGTTTTAAAGATAAAACGGACTGGTGTGCCCGCAAAGCTGAATGCTTGACGCAGCCTATTCTCAAGGTAGCGTTGATACGAGAAATGCATTAGCCGGCGGTCATTAACGAAAAAGACAAAGGTTGGCGGATTTACTTCAGTTTGAGTGGCGTATAGTATCTTTAGCTGGCGGTTACCCTTTCGGGGTAAGCCGTGAGCAGCTATTGCCTGCTGGACGACACTATTAACAACCGCGGTAGATAGCCGCTTAAGCCTCTCCTGATATATCCGACGTACCTGAGGCATTATTTTATCCACCCCCCGCCCCAGTTTAGCCGAAGTATACAACACCGGCGCGTAAGGCACAAACTTGAAGTAGCTCCTCAAGTATCGGTTACATTCAATGGTATCCCCAGCTGTAACCAGGTCCCACTTATTAACTATTAGTAAAATACCCTTCCCCGCCTGCTGGATATAACCCGCAATATGCATATCCTGAGCCGTTACTAGCTCCCCCGCATCAAGAACCAGCAGAGCTATATCAGCCCGCTCAATAGCCCGCAAGGCGCGAATAACGCTATACCGCCTCACCCCACCACCTATCCGCCCTCGCCGCCTGATACCAGCCGTATCAATAAGTAGCACACTTTCACCCTCAAAGTCAATCAGGGTATCTATGGCGTCCCGAGTAGTACCCGGCGTATCATCAACGATAGCCCGCTCCCCACCCAGAATGGCATTTAGTAGCGTTGACTTACCTACATTTGGTCTACCGACAATTGCCACCTTAATCGCCTCTGGCTCAGCCTGAATCGGCGACGGTACGGGTAATAGGGGGGTAACCCTATGCATCAGCTCCGCTATGCCCCGGCCATGATAGGCACTAATTGCCACTGGCTCACCCAGACCAAACTCATAGAATTCCACCGCCCCGGTCTCATATTTAGTATTGTCTGCCTTATTGGCCGCCAGCACTATGGGCTTACTTGTCTGGCGAAGCCTGTCCGCTATTTCCAGGTCGGCAGGCGTTACTCCATCCCTGATATCCACCAGAAAGATGATAACATCAGCCTCCGTAATTGCCACCTCGACCTGCTCGTTAACCCCCCGAGCTATGGCAGACTCAGGTCTTAGTTCCAGACCGCCGGTATCAATGATAGTGAATTCATTCCCGGGCACGGTAACATTAGCCAGTATACGGTCACGGGTTGTCCCCGGCAAATCATCAACAATCGCTATTGGCTTGCCCGCCAGGCGATTTAGAAGCGTAGACTTCCCCACATTCTGCCGGCCAACAATGGCTACAATCGACTTAGCCACACCCACCTCCAAAAACTCCTTAGCGATACCCTCCGTATCAGGTAAACCCGGAGAGACTAAACCTCCATTTAATATTCGCCCCCTCTCTTTTGAAGGAGAGGGGGACCTGAGAGGGTGAAGTAGCTAAATAAACACCCTACTTTCCCGGCGCTAGTTCTTGTGCAAATCTCACGCTGGGGGGCTCAATCTCAGTGCGGGTAATCTTCTTAAGTTCACTAATACTATCCCGGAACTCCTGGGCAAAGGCGTTGTATTCCATCACCAGCCGGTTATACTGGTCCTTAGTCTCCTGAGGAATCTCAACCTTCTCCGCCACCTCGTAAAACTGCTCGATAAATTCATAATAGTGATTATTCACCAGCCACAACTCATTGAGATAGGTGTACAGGTAAGCCTCAGGCCGACCGCCTCTGATATCACTCTCCACCCTGTCAATAAAGCTCTTGCACCAGGTATTAAAAACCCGCTTCGACATATCACACGCCCGCGCCCAATCCCATAGCTTAGGATTATCAATGTTGAATAGACTATCTATAATGGCAAAGATAGACAGAGACGAATCGCCCATAAACCGACGATTAAAATAGCCCGCCATTTGCCTGAGCCTCAAGAGCGAAAGCTCTAGTTTCTGCTTCCTGGCCCCGGTTACCACCACCACCAAGCCGCTAACCAAGACAGCCACCAAGACTGGCGCCATAGCCAAGATTGGCCATTTATATACCGAGCCGACTAGTGCTAGCACCGTGATGACAATGGGCCACCAGAGCCAGCTAACCATGGTTCTTGACATATTCATAATTATCCCCCTATCAATAACCGGGCAGCGGTATCTCCAGACCACCCAGCATCATTGCCAGTAGCGCCTTCTGGATGTGCAGCCTGTTCTCAGCCTGGTCAAAGACCACCGACTGCGGGCTATCTAAAATACCCTCCGACACCTCCTCACCCCGATGTGCCGGCAGGGGATGCATCAAGATGGCATCCTCCCCAGCTAACGACAGGAGCTCATTATTCACCTGGTAACGACTAAACACCCGGCGTCTCTCGTCTACCTCAGCCTCCTGACCCATACTCGTCCACACATCAGTATAAACGACATCGGCACCACTAACCGCTACTTGTGGCTCCTCGGTGCACACTATTTCGACCCCGCTAGCCAGAGCATAGCCCTGAGCCAGATTCAGTATCCTATCCTGAACCCGGTAATCAGCCGGCGACGCAATCCGAAAATTCATCCCCACCAGCGACGCGGCTAACATCAGGCTGTGCGCCACATTGTTACCGTCACCAACAAAGGCCAGGGTCAGGCCCTCTAACCCATTTTTCTTCTCGTGAATAGTAAGCAGGTCGGCCAGTGCCTGACAGGGGTGTTCCAAATCAGATAGAGCATTTATCACGGGCACGCTAGCATAGCTCGCCAGACTCTCCAGGGTTTGATGAGAAAAGGTACGGGCGGTAATCGCATCCACGTAGCGGCTGAGCACGCGGGCGACATCGGGAACCGACTCACGCTCCCCCAGACCAACCTCAGCCGGAGACAGATAAACGGTCTGTCCGCCTAACTGTCGCATAGCTAACTCAAAGCTAACCCGAGTCCGCAGTGAGGGCTTCTCAAACATTATCGCCAGCGTCTTGCCACTGAGTATGGAGAGCCAACCCTGGGCTTTCATATCAATGGCATCTGATATGAGCAGGCGAATATCCTCACCGCCGAGGTCAGCTACCGAGAGTAGGTCTTTCCCCTTCATAGTCTAAAGTATATCACGAAAGGATAATCATTGAATAGAGGAATGGTAAATTTGTCCACAATGCTTGACACCATAGAGGTAACCAACCTAATATGCCTATAGCTTGGCGAGAAATTATGCCTGAGCCATGCAGGATAAAGGAGGCGGAAATGAGCACTGAGGAAAAGTTCACCGTATCGGGAAGCCAGTTGGTTGATAAGGTCAAGCAACTGATACACGAAGGTAACATCAGAAGGGTGCGCGTGCTCCACGAAGGGCGAACGGTACTGGAGATTCCACTGTCAATAGGGGCGCCAGCGGCGGCAGTAACGATTATGGTAGCTCCGGTTCTGGCTGCGCTGGGCGCTTTTGCTGCCCTGGTAACCGAATGTACCATTGAGGTCGAGAAGATAGAAAAATCATAGTAGAAAAAGTTACTGTAAAAGAGTGAAAGAGGTATTCAAGAGAGGAGGCGCAACATGGTGTTCGTAACGCTTTTATCGCCAAAGGGAAAGGGGGCTGAAGCGGCCAACTATCTCAAGGAACTCAAGGCTCCGGCAGGCATTACCATCCGTGATGTCTATTTCACCCTTGGTCGCTACGATGGCGTAATCGTCTTTGAGGCTCCAGACGCAAACAAAGCCATGAGCTTTGTTATGGCAACAGGGCTTGCCACTGATTATACCGCTGAGACCCTTACCGCCATCCCAGCCAAGGAACTGTGAGAATGTCCTAGTGGCTAAAGCCAGCTTTTTACCCCACCACTCTGCTATAATGTACTCATGAAAAAGCCGCTGCTGGTGCTGTTTGATGGCAATGCGCTGATTCACCGCGCCTTCCACGCCCTGC
>DAOWJG010000075.1 GCA_030640485.1 Dehalococcoidales bacterium
AGTATATCTTATGTCCCCGATGCGGAACCTTCGTTCATATTACCAAGGACAGAATCAACAAGCTGGCACTGGAATTCAAGGAGACGCCTGAGGCGGACCGGGCGACAAACAAATACTTAATCAGAAGCATAACCTGTCCCGTCTGTAAATGGGCTCTTGGCGTGCCTGAGGAGTAATAATCCGCTTAGTTATAGGTATCATACAAGCCGGAATGGGGGCCAAATGAGAAGCAAAGCTAAATGGTGTCTGTTAAGTGGTCTGGTCGCTTTAGTGGTTGTTCCACTCCTCGGTTGTGGTTTTTTGGAAGAATTAGTTAATCCACCTACCCTAAACAGACAACAGGCTGTTGCTCTCGTCATAGTTGCTGGTGTGCCCTACATTGATGACTACTTCAAAGAGACAGTGGGCGAAGAAGAGGCGTCAGCATACGGCAAGATAGGACCAGCAACCCCGGTCGGAACATGGGATGCTAGTTACCAAGGTAAAGGCGAATGGGAAATCCAGGGCCCAGTGACCACTAACAGCTGGGGTGAGTGCTTAACTACCTGGACGCTCAGCGAGGCTGAGAGCAAAATACGGCTTATCGAGTTTAACTGTGACTGAGTGTCACTTGGTGGCAATAATTACCACGGGAGACATGAGATAATGGCACAATATGCTGAAGATATGATGGTGGACAAAAAAGACCAGCTAGAGAAGATTGAGGCTGTATGCCTGCCCAATGAGACTATTAGAGCCGTTTTCGACCTGAAGGGGGGGGGTACTGGTTTCCTCGGGCTAACTGATAAGCGAGTCATCTACTATGACAAAGCGTTCTTAAAGAAAAAGAAGGCTATGGTGAGCCTCCCATACCGCCGTATTGCCTGCGTAGCTAGCGAGGACAATAGTGGTTTTTTCATCAGAAGCGGCTTCTTCGTCAGTGACACCCTCATCATTGAGCCGATAGGGCTTGAGCCGAGAACCTTCATCTTCAGGGGCGGGGAGAAGGCTCACCGAGCCCATAACATCATTATGGAATACCTGCTAGAAGAATAGCCTAAAGCCTACCCTGGAGGTAACCATTCTGAGAAAGGCGATAACCCAAGTTGTTATTAAGGGTAATCAGGAGAAATGAGATTCACCAGGCTTCTCGCTCACCTTAATTATGGTAATAAGGGCTTTACTCTTATTGAACTACTGATAGTGATCGCTCTTCTCGGCGTTCTAGCCGCCGTGGCAATACCCAATATAATTAGATTCTTGAATGAAGGAGAAGAGGAAGCCAGGCAAACAGAACATCAAAATGTACAACTGGTAGTACAGTTAATGTTAATCGATGCCGATGAAGATAAATTAGATGACTCTTATTATGATGAGGTGCAGACACTTACCCAGATTCAAGAAGTTACGGCTAAAGGTGGGGCCTACAGTCTGGATAATTACCTGCACCTGCTCGGCGGTGCCAGTCAGTTCATTCAGGCATATGACATTACCCAAGATGGTACCGTAAGTGTGGATTGAAAAAAGAAGCCGACGGGGGCAGATTAACGCCTGGAACCATGGGGAACCGTTTTATCTCCCACTACCTAGGCTATCTGTGCCTCTAACTCATCTTCGTGTACCACAAGCTCTTTCTGGTCAGTCTCGACTTGCACCGTGTAAATATAGAAGACTTGAGCCCCCCTGTCTAAGCTTACCCAGTAATAATCAGTAACTTTACCAATCTGCCCGGCATACGGTTCTAAAGCCGAGTCTCTCGGGGATAACGACTGAGTACTGACCGGCTTTATTACGACTCTCTGCCCTATTTGGTATTTGGAGGCCATCGAATTACCCTCATCAAATCTCTGGTGAATAATAATTCCCAGTGGCATGCTTGTCAATACCTGATAGAAATTTACCCGACTTCTCGCTATAATACCTGCTATGGAGGGGTGACCAAGTGGTCTATGGTGACGGTCTTGAAAACCCCAAAATGTTTATTTGATTTTGTCATTCTTATCTCCTTTTAAATTAGATACAAAAATCACCATACCAAATCGTTTATTGCTCCCGCTTTATTTTTTCTTTTATCGCTTCCTCTAACCACTCTCCAAGCGTCTTCTTAGCAGTAACAGCAGCTATCCTCGCTTGGTGTAGTATTTCTGGATTGATTCTTATTGATACGTTTGGTTTGCTCTTGCTCTCTTTCATAGCTATTTTTGGGGTGCCCCCCATTTTTAGTACCACCTAGAATGAGAGATTTCCCGCCTTTTCTGTTAGTTGAATAGCCTGTTTCTCTTCGCTCCTCCCGTAGTACCTTCTGGCAAACTCTGCTGGTGTCAGGTAACCCAGTGAGCTGTGCCATCACGGTAGTTATTGTATTTATCTATTAGGAGAAATCAAAGTGTCCCAAGAGAATAAAGATATAGTTGAGCTAGCTACTGAAGCCCTCTCCGGAGACCGGACTACGTGGGGTAAAATATCCAGTAATGTCCTCTATCGGCACCTAGAGCTTCTCTTGCTGAAAGAGATTCTTCTTGAACTGCGTAAATTAAACCAGCATCGCCTATCATCCACTTGACAGATAGCGGTGTTGGTGCTAGTTTCAACCTGCCACTTTATTGAGGATTAGGAGCAAGCTTTGCCGGGACGTCCGGGCTGCCGAGAGTCTAAAAAGCCAAACGGGAGGACATGACATGAGAAAAGTATATTTAGACAACGCAGCAACCACCCCTATCCTACCTGAAGTTCGTGAAGCCATGATGCCCTATCTCGGAGAGGCCTTTGGCAATCCATCATGCCTTCACGACTGGGGAGATGCGGCTCGAGAAGGCATAGAAACGGCTCGAGACCAAGTAGCCCAACTTATCGGGACAAATCCCGAGGGGATAATATTTACCGGTAGTGGCACCGAGAGTAACAATTTTGCCATTAAAGGTCTGGCGCTAGCCCAGCAAAAGAAAGGTAAGCACATCGTAGTCTCGTCTATTGAACATTTTTCGGTGCTGCACTCAGCCAAGACTCTGGAGAAGTGGGGCTTTGAACTTAGTCTTGTCCCTGTGGACAGGTATGGGGTAGTTGACCCTAAAGATGTTGAGAAAATGCTAAGGCCAGATACCATTCTTGTTTCTATCATGCATGCCAGTAGCGAGGTAGGTACCATAGAGCCAATCGCCGAGATTGCCAAAATCACCCACGAGCATGAAGTTGTTTTTCATACCGATGCCGTTGCCACCGCAGGGACGATACCTGTAGATATACAGGAACTCGGCGTCGATGCTTTGAGCCTAGCAGCAAATCAGTTCTACGGCCCCAAAGGGGTCGGTACTCTCTGGGTACGAAAGGGAGTGCGCATTACCCCACTACTTGATGGAGGGGTGCAGGAGGGTGGGCGGCGAGCCGGCACCGAAAATGTGCCGGCGATTGTTGGGATGGGTAAAGCGGCGGAATTAGCCCGCGTCAGCATGTCGACCCGAGTCGCGCAGCTAGCCAGACTCCGCGACCGCCTGCTTACCGAACTGCCAGACAGAATCGAGCGGGTGGTGATTGCCGGCCATCCCCAACATCGTCTTCCGGGTAATGTCAGCTTCTGCGTCGAGTTTATCGAGGGTGAAGCGATGCTGATGCTACTTAATAGCCAGGGAGTAGCTGTTACCAGTGGCTCAGCCTGTACCTCAAGGGCCCTAAAGGCTTCACACGTGCTTATCGCCATGGGACTAAAGCACGAAATCGCCCAGGGTTCGCTACTCTTTAGCCTCGGTATGACTAATACCAATGATGATATAAACTACGTCCTTGAGGTGATGCCCCCGATTGTCGGCAGGCTAC
>DAOWJG010000120.1 GCA_030640485.1 Dehalococcoidales bacterium
GGTTATTACCTCGATACCCTTGCCGAATTTCCACAACCAGCCATAGCTACCGAAAGGGGCAAAGTAGGGCCAGGTAGTTGGTAGCTGGACACCCTTGGCCTTCATTTCATCTATTGGCTGCACAACAGCCCACTCCCATACTCTACCAATAGCCCCCACGACAACACCGGCGGGGACAAGGGGAATAGCAATGAAAAAGAATGCCACATGAAGAACCTCCATCAAATAACTTAATGGAGTTATGTGGCTAGTAATCATACCTAAAGCATAAAAACCATTGTGTAGCACGACACCTAGAATAAAGGCTCCTGCCGTTAGCCATAACAGCAGCAAGAAATGCTTGGGTGAATACTTCTCCGGCACTTCGAGCTTGGCAAGAGCAGTTCGGCCACGCGGTATAGCTACTACAACAAAGAAGGTAGCCATAATGATAAGGAAAGGCCAGACGAACGAAGGCAGTCCATAGACACGATGCATCGGGAGCAAAAAGGGAATGACAATAAGGGCTATGGTTGATATATACAGCAGCAGGAAAGATTGCTCGGGCGAAAGCTTTTTTGGCATTTGTCACCTCCAACAGCGAAAGGGCATTAGGCATAGCTACCCAATAACCTAAATAGCTCTGTCTCCCTTGGCTCAGCTTCAGCCCACTTGCGTGAATAGGAAGACTAAGCCAACCGAAATTGCCGCAATACCAACCCCGAGCAAGATATATAGGCTGCGACGCCGTCGCCCATCCATACTAAACCTTCACTCCCCTCCGTTTATCTTTACTCTTGTTATAATATAACGAGCTTTTGAGCCTTTTGATAGCCCTACCCGACTTGAATTTATTCAGATTAACAAAGCCCCGGGTCCGGTTCATAGTCACTTATCCTCGCTGCGTGCTTCAGTATCCCCCTCGGGTAATTTCTCCACAGGAGTCCTACTGGCAAGTTCTAGTTTATCCCCAAATCTGGCAAGTTTTCTGCTTGCCTCATCATATTTACTAGCAGCATTTCGAATATGTGTACCAATTATCCGGTAATCATCTTGAAAATCCATAAGATCACCTTGCAGACGCTCCAGATACCCAAGGATTTCGCGAGCCGTCTGCTCAATGTGCAGCCCCTTTAATCCCTGGACAATAACCTGCAGGTAGGCATAAAAGCTGTTTGGTGACACCGGAATAACCCTCTTCTGGAGGGAGTAGGAATATATCTCACCTTCCTCAGCATGACCGCGAAGTATTGTCTCATAATAGACATTCTCGGCTGGTATATACATCAGGGCAAAGTCGAAGGTGTTTTCGTCAGGTAGTATATATCTGGCCACACTATCAATATGATTCTTAATCGTACGCGTGAATTGCCGTCGCAGAGTCTTTTGCTCTTCCTCAAGTTCTGCCTTAAGCATCCGTTCAAAATCCTCCAAGGGGAACTTAGCATCAATAGGGACTAAATGTCCGCCAATATGAATGACCGCATCTACAATTTCACCATTTTGAAATTTATGTTGGAGGGAGTAATTATCCCGTGGCAGAACATCAGCCAGTAACCTCCCCAGTAGAAGTTCGCCAAAACCACCTCTAAATTTTGGGGCCCGTAGAAGCTCTTGGAGGCTGGAAATATTCCTGCCGATTTCTTCAACAACCTTTGTTCTTTGGGTCAGTGCCCCCAGCCCTTCTTTCACCTCACCAAAGACCTTAATCTTCTCATCAAGTCTTTCTCCCACCACCCTGGAGAGTGTCTCACCCTGCTCCTTAAGCATCTGCCGACCCCGAAACCTATCCCAGAGAAAGACGCCAACAAAAACCGCCAGAATAACAATTATGATGATTTCAAACATTGCCCCCACACCGTTTAAGCTGACTTGATATCACAAATATTTAAATTCATTATACATCAAGACTGCCTAAATAGACATAATAATCCCAGCACTAAATCTAGTGATGAGCTGTTAGACCAAAACCAGGCATATAATTAGGACCACCTGAAGTGGCCGACTTCACGACAGCGCTCAGGCTGCTGGAATGGATGGAAAATAAAAACTGGAATTCTAGAAAACTTTTTGCTAAAATAACAGAGCTCTTGCTTTAAACTGTTATAGCTTTCCCTAAACCACTATCGGTGCTTCATTGTGAGCGGCCAGATACGTCCGAAAGGTTAGACATAGAAAATATGAAAAAATCTTACCGGATTATAGCGAGTGTTTTAGTCATCCTCATCTTAGCGCTCGGTGCTAATAGCTGTGCTACTCCCCTAAGGAAGTTTGAAGCGACCTGCTCTATGATGGATACCTTTGTCACCATTACCGTTTACACCCCCGATGAAAAAACCGCCGAAGAGGTAATAGGTGCCGCCTTTGCCCGAATGGAGGAAGTAGAGCGGGCAACCTCAATATTTGATGAAGAAAGTCAGGCCTTTCAGCTTAACCAGGATGGATATCTGGGGGAACCGTCCGATGACCTCTGGCAGCTAATAACCATGTCCCTGGATTATACCCAAATTACGGATGGGTGTTTCGATATAACCGTTCAACCCCTGTTAGAATTGTGGGAGGCCGGCCTGTGGAAAGAGAGTAAGGAGGTTCAGCAAAGCCGGATAAATAAGGCGCTGGAGCTCGTCGGTTCGGACAAAATAGTCGCTAGAGATAAGAAGATATACTTTCTGGGAGAGGGGATGAAAATTACCCTCGGTGGCATCGCCAAGGGCTATGCCGTAGATAGAGCGCTAGAAGTTATTGAGAGTATGGGTATTAAACATGCCCTGGTAAATGCCGGTGGCGACATGGCCACACTGGGTTCCAAACCAGAAGGAGAACCGTGGTTCATCGCCCTGGTTAATCCCGATGACGAGACCCAGAGCCTGGCCAACTTCAATATTGTCAACAAAGCCATAGCCACCTCGGGAAACTACGAACGCTACTTTGACCCGGAGAAGAAAGCTCATCACATTATTAACCCTAAGACCGGATATTCGACACAGGAATGCATCAGTGTTACGGTAATAGCCGAAAATGCTACCCGGGCTGATGCCCTGGCCACCGGCGTTTTTGTGATGGGGCCTGAAGATGGTATAGAACTGATTGAATCACTGGCTGATACGGAGTGTCTCATCGTGAGTGCTGACTGGACAACCGTGTACGTCTCGTCGGGATTGTCCACGTACTTAGCCGAAAGTGAGCCGGGGGAATAACTTGGATATCAGGCTGAAAAAGAAGAGCACGCCCTACGGCGTAAAGGTACCGGAGAGCAAGCTTACCGAAAAAAGCCCCATCGAGCCGGCACCACTACCAGAAAAAGTAGTCATCCCGCTGCAGCAGAATATAGGCGCTCCCTGCCAGGCCCTGGTCAAAAGGGGAGACAAGGTGCTCACCGGCCAGAAGATAGGTGATTCGGAAAAGTTTGTCAGTTCCCCTATTCACGCTACCCTATCCGGTGAAGTATCCGGGACTACTATGGTCGTAAATCCTCCCACCGGGGCGCTGGTCGAGGCTCTGGTAATAACCTCTGATGGCCAGGATAAATGGATAGAACTTGAAGTCCCCAAGAACCCTGAGGCACTTTCCGTCAAGGAGATTCTGGAGAGGATAAGAGAGGCGGGTTTGGTGGGAATGGGGGGTGCCGCCTTCCCTACCCATGTTAAGCTATCGCCACCTAAGGGTAAGGAGATTGACACCGTCATCCTGAACGGCTGTGAGTGTGAACCATATGTAACCTCAGACCATAGAATAATGCTCGAATACGGCGAGCAGGTTCTCTCCGGGCTAAGCATCATAAGAAAGGTACTCTCTCCTCAGACTGTCTATATCGCTATCGAAGATTACAAAAAAGATGCCATCGACCACCTGGAAGAGCTGATAACGAACCTAGGGTTTGAGGATTTTAGAATAGTCTCCCTAAAATCAAAATACCCGATGGGGGCAGAAAAAACCCTTATCGATATGATTTTGGGAAGCGAAGTCCCCATCGGTGGGCTACCACTGGACGTTGGCGCGGTCGTCCACAATGTCAGCACGGCCAAGGCAATCCATGACGCCGTCGTTGACGGTAAGCCCCTTATTGAAAGGGTGGTAACCGTCACCGGTGCCGTCAAGAACCCGAAGAATCTACTAACCAGGTTCGGCACCCCGATAAGGAGTCTCATTGAGTACTGTGGCGGTATAGACGACAGAGCCAACAAGATAATCCTCGGTGGACCGATGATGGGTATTGCCCAGTTCGACCTTGACTTCCCGGTAGTTAAGGGGACAAACAGTGTGCTGGTGGTGGAAGACAAGGCAATAAGAGAACAGGACTGCATAAGCTGTGGTAAGTGTATTGAGATTTGTCCCATGCGTCTTATGCCCACCCTACTGGCCAGGTACGCCAAGGCGGGTAGGTATGACGATTGTAAAGAGGCCTATATCGACGACTGTTTTGAGTGTGGAGCCTGCACCTATATCTGCCCGGCCAATATACCGATTGTGCAGTACATAAAAGTCGCCAAGAAGGAACTGGCTAAGAGGGCAGCTAGTAAATGACTCAAGAGAGCAGTCAAGAGTTGACCCAAGAGGGTAGCCAGGAAACGGCTCACGAGAGAAAATTCCTGATTTCACCGGGCCCACACCTGTGGAAAGGGCTCTCGGTGAGCCAGATAATGTACCTCGTGGTGCTGGCTCTCCTGTTTCCCGCCGGTGCCGGGGTCTATTTCTTCGGCTATCGCGCCCTTTCGGTAATTGGTGTGAGCGTGGGAACAGCCATTCTCACCGAGTATTTATGCAAGAAGTTAAGAGGCCAAGCCTTTGTCATGGACGGGAGTGCCATTGTTACCGGGCTTCTCCTTGCCCTAATCCTACCACCAACAATATCCCTGTGGATGGTAGCCCTCGGTTCTATATTCGCTATTGCCATTGTTAAGGAAGCCTTCGGTGGTCTGGGGCACAATATATTTAACCCTGCCCTCGCCGCCAGAGCCTTTATGTCGGTCAGCTTCTCGATACAGATGACGGCCTGGGTACTGCCGATGGGCTTTGGTGCCGATGCCATAACTACTGCCACCCCCTTAAGTGAGAGCTTTGTCTGGCAGGCTGACAAAATCCCCTTATATCAGGCAATGTTCCTGGGCAATACCGCCGGCTCAATCGGCGAGACCTCGGCCCTCTTTATACTGATTGGCGGGGTCTTCCTGCTGGCACGGGGCATCATAAACTGGAGAATCCCGGCAATCTACATCGGCACGGTCGCCCTGATGGCACTCGGCTTCGGTGAGGACCCTCTGTTTCATATCCTGGCCGGGGGGCTTATGCTCGGGGCCTTCTTTATGGCCACGGATTATGTAACCTCGCCCCTTACCAACCGCGGGAAAATAGTGTTTAGCGTGGCTCTGGGGATATTAACCATGTTGATAAGACGCTTCAGTAGCATACCCGAGGGGGTTTGTTACTCCATCCTCTTTATGAATGCCATCACTCCCCTTATTGACCGCTTTATTAAGGTAAGGCCTTACGGCCTGGTGAAGAAGGTGGCAAGTGCCGGCTAAAAACACTTTCAAAAATGCTTTCCCCATTATCCTGCTTACCATAGTGGTGGCGATATCGGTCACCCTGCTCACCTTTACCGATAGCATTACCCGGGACCAGATTGAGGCTCAAGAGGACCAGAAAATACAGAATATGCTCTCTGAAATGTTCCCCGATATGAGCCGATACGACTTTAA
>DAOWJG010000170.1 GCA_030640485.1 Dehalococcoidales bacterium
AAGAGTGAGCCATACCAGTCTGATAATAGATTTTGTGGGATAGTCAACGGTATGACCTTTACGGCCTCACTAGTATGATGTGGCGCTGCCACTCGGGGGAACTCCGGGGAAAATCGGAGCGGAAATGGGCTCCTCGACTCTCCTCTCTAAGCAGGGCTGCCTCAGTTACCAAGCGGCCGGGTAACACCAGGTTATTTAGCTCATGGGAGGGGCGGTCTTTGGGCTGGGGCAAACACTCCTGCCAGCTGGCTAGCATATCGACTGCCCGGCTCAAATCCTCCCTATGGCGCATAATACCGACCTCGCCCCAGAGCAGCTCCTGCAGGGCAGAGAGGCTGGGTGGCGATGCCGTCTCAAGGACCCGCCTCTGAGACAACGAGTATCGAATTTCTGCATCCTGGTCAGGGACGGATGTCTCCAGCACAGCTCCCCCGGTAGTTCTTTCCACGATTCTCTGACCGAAGACAACCGCCTCCAGGAGCGAGTTTGACGCCAGCCGATTGGCGCCATGGACGCCGGTACAGGCAGTTTCCCCGACGGCGAATAACCCAGCGATATTGGTTTCTCCCCAGCTATTGGTCTTGACGCCCCCCATGATATAGTGAGCCGCCGGGGCTACCGGTATCAGCCCCTTGGTAATATCCAGGCTATGGTCAAGACAAAAGCGGTAAATCTGAGGAAAGCGGGTGGTAATAACATCAGCTGATAGATGAGTAGCATCAATAAAGACCCTGTCCGAGCCTGTCTTTATCATCTCACGAACTATACTGCGGGCAACCACATCCCGGGGTGCCAGGTCGGCTTCCGGGGTATAGTCAGGCATGAAACGATAGCCATCTACGTTACGGAGCACTCCCCCCTCACCCCTAACAGCTTCCGTTATGAGAAATGGAGCTACCCCCGGTAGATGGAGGGCGGTAGGGTGGAACTGGAAGAACTCCATATCGACTATCTCAGCCCCAGCCTTGTAGGCCAGAGCCATGCCATCACCGGTAGCCACGTCGGAGTTAGTGGTGAACTTATATAACTGCCCGGCACCACCGGTAGCCAGAACCAGAAAGCGACAATCCAATTCCTCAATAGAGCCAGTATGGCAATCTAGGGCTCTTACGCCCCTAACAGCCCCCTTTTCTACCAGAATCTCAGTAACCAGGCAATCTTCGAGCACCTGGATTTTAGATGCCCGCACCCGTCCACTGAGGGTAACTTCAATATGTTCACCGGTAGCATCGCCCCCGGCATGGAGGATGCGGAAAACACTGTGAGCCGCCTCCCTGGTAAGGGCAATCTCCCCATTAACGGTATCGAAGGGCACCCCAAAATTGACCAGGTCAGTGATGCGCGCCAGGGCTTCGTTAACTAAGATACTTACTGCCTCTTTATCACATAAGCCATCCCCAGCGGCTAGGGTATCCTTAAGGTGAAGCTCCGGGGAATCATGCTTACCGATAGCGGCGGCAATACCCCCCTGAGCATATCTGGTGTTACAGTCATCAATACTGCCTTTAGTGACAATAAGCACCCTGCCCGGCTCCTTGGCCAGCAGGGCAGTATACAGCCCGGCAATACCACTGCCAACTATAATGTAATCATACCTCATCGGGTTATCTCTCTTGAGCCTTGATTTGTTCGTTAGGCTATCGCCGCCGCTTTAATCTGAGTTTCATAAGTAAACCTATATCCCCCTCAAACTACCCCACGGTTATTAAAGCCCCCCACTGCCGACCATAGATTCCATTATCTACAAATTTAATTAGCGCTCCAGCAAGAATCTCGATATAGTCCTTAATCTATCCGATACTGGCTCCTTTCCTTACCGACCGTAGCTAAATCATGACTACCATTCATTAAACATAAGCCAGCTATTCTTCGGGTACCGGTGGTATTAACCCTGACTTCATCAGCAGGCTGGTAGCTTCCCTTGACTCTCTAATCATCTTCTCAGCCCGCTTGGTTAGCTCGGCGCGGCTTGGTGTTTCTCGAGCTACTCCCTGTTCAATCGCCTTCATGCCCACGGCGACTGCTTCCCGGATAAAGACCTCCCATTCGTCCATGGTGGGGCTGATATAATCCTCATGTATGCCTCGCTCCTCAGCGCATTTAGCTAGCTCGTAAGCGGCTACAAGGCACATCTCATCAGTAATCGTTCTGGCTTTGACATCCAGGGTGCCACGGAAGATAGCCGGGAAACCGGTCGAGTTGTTCACCTGATTGGGAAAGTCCGACCTTCCGGTAGCTACAATCCTGACGCCGGCCTCTTTGGCGTCCCACGGCCAGATTTCAGGAATGGGGTTGGCACAAGCAAAGAGGATGGCATCCTTAGCCATGGCTTTTACCCACTCTGGTTTGATGGTATCCGGCCCTGATTTAGACAGGGAAATACAAACATCAACCCCTCTAAGCGCCTCGGCGATGCCGCCCGTTCTCCTCCCGGGGTTAGTCCTCTGACATAGGTCCCACTTATAGGGATTCTCAACCTGCTTTGCCTCAAGGTCAGTCCTACCAGTGTGCAAAATACCCTTACTGTCAACAAAGATGGTATTCTCTGGCCTAATGCCAGCGGCGAAAAGCAGCCTGGCGATAGCTATGTTAGCCGCCCCAACCCCGATCAGGGTTAGGCTCACCGTCTCCTTCTTCTTACCCACTATCTTCAGGGCGTTAATCAGGCCAGCCAGGGTAACCGCCGCTGTCCCCTGCTGGTCATCGTGCCACACCGGGATAGCCATCTCCTTTCTGAGGGTATCGAGGATATAGAAGCACTTGGGATTTGCGATATCCTCCAGGTTGATACCGCCAAAGG
>DAOWJG010000158.1 GCA_030640485.1 Dehalococcoidales bacterium
CAAGTCTAAAAGCATCCTAGAGCTTACGCCTAAATGCTTCCACTTAGCTGGGATTTGACTAGAGCCATATAATCTCCTGGGGCTATTCCCCAGAAAGTGGTGAAGCTCTGGTCACTTATTTGATGGAGACAGAATCTAACGGAAGGGAAAGAGGTTTGCTTGAAAGGGTCGGAATATCATACTAAAGAAAAGGTGGTAAGCATACCACGCCCGCAAACCAGTGATTCCAGCTCAATATATGGGGTCATCACTAATATTCAGGTCTACTCGTTACATGACGGGCCGGGCGTAAGAACCATGGTTTTCCTTAAAGGCTGTCCCCTTATATGCGACTGGTGCTGTAACCCGGAATGTGAAAGTCCAGCCCCTGAAGTTGAATTCTACAAGTCCAAGTGTGTTATATGCGGGGCGTGCTTAAAAGCATGTCAACGGAAGGCTATAAATCCAGACCTAGAACTAAAATCCGGGGCAAAAATCAATAAAGACCTTTGTGACGAATGTGGCGATTGCGTTAAGACTTGCCCCGTAGAAGCCCTGAAATTTGTGGGTAAGGTCGTCTCAGTTGACGAAGTAATGGAAAAGGTTAGGAAGGATAAATACTTCTACCTTACCTCACAGGGAGGTCTAACTATATCTGGCGGAGAACCCCTCTATCAATTTGAGTTTACCCACAAGCTATTAAAGAGTGCCTATGAGGAGAATATTGATACTGTTATTGAAACCTGCGGTTATGCGCCGTGGAGACGTTATGCGCAAATCCTACCCTATTTAAACCTAGTCCTTTATGATATTAAACACATGGACCCGGTGAAACACAAACAAATGACCGGGGTGTCAAATAGACTGATACTGAGTAACTTGAAGAAACTTTCAAAGAGTGGTATGCCTCTAGTTATCAGATTACCTCTGATTCCAGAGTTCAATCTTGACCGAGACAACATTGCCAAGACAGCGGAATTTATATCAAATCTGGAAAATGTAATCGAAGTGAATCTGATGCCGTTCCACCAGCTCGGCAAGGATAAATATTGCCGGCTCTGCCGAGAGTATTCACTGAAAGACCTAAAGGCGCTAGACTCAGATGCTGAGGGTGTGGCTAAAATCAGGGAGATAAAGAGTGTTCTTGAAGCCCATGGCTTAAGGGTTACTGTCGGTGGCTGAGGGAGTAACATATTTACATTTGGCGAATGAATTGATATTACTGCTAATGATATTTGGTAACTAATATGATGAAAACAGGGAGCTAGAAGTCTCTGAGTATGGACAGAAGAATCCGAATCAAAGCCGGGACGGCCCAAGTAACCGCTGAATTGAACAATACCAAGACAGCTCAGGCAATCTGGGAAGCCTTACCTATTAAGAGCCAGGGAGACCGCTGGGGGGATGAGATATACTTCTCCATCCCGGTCAGTCTGGAAGCAGAGAATGCCCAGGAAGTGGTAAGTATGGGTGACCTGGGGTATTGGCCGCCAGGCACCGCCTTTTGCATCTTCTTCGGCCCGACACCCATGAGCCGGGGAGAGGAAATACGGCCCGCCAGCCCGGTTAATGTGTTCGGTAAGATTATCGGCGACGCTAAAGTGCTCAAGCAGGTAGCATCAGGAGCGGAGATTACTATCGAGAGAGCAAGTCAAAGCCAAGAGAGCTTATGAGCTAACCAGAACCCCCACAGCCTTTCATAACCCCCTTGACAACTGCTGAGGCGAGTGCTAACATACGCCCCTACGGCGGCGCACTGGTCACATTCTTAAAAAGGAGGATAGCTCTATGGCAACCTATATTTTGTTGATGAAGTTAACCGAACAGGGGGTCAAGGACATCAAGAATGCACCCCAGCGGATTGAACAAGGCATCAAGAGCATTGAAGCCATGGGAGGCAAGTTAACCGGCTTCTACACAGTCATGGGGGAATATGACTATGTGGTCATTGGTGAAGGCCCTAGCGATGAAGTCATGATGACCTTCCTCCTCGGGCTAGGCTCCCTTGGGTTCGTAAGGACAACAACGCTCAAGGCGTTCACCAGGGAAGAGTTTGTAAACATTATAAAGAAGCTACCCTAGCCTTCTTGGCAAGGGCAACGAAGTGAGAATAGTCAGATGCCAGTGCGCCACCCTGCGACCAGAGAGGTATCCCTTCACCTATCTTTTGACGGCTCAATATTGGGCATAAAGCGCCGCATGCGCCATTCCTCAAGACATTTAAGCCCCTCGTCATCACTAAGCACATGCCAGTAGCGATAAAAATCGGACACATAGAACCTGGGCATAAACCCGGTAACACAAGCTACCACCCGGTCAGCAACCTTCTCTAGCTGCTTCACTGCCATGGCCGAGGCGGCTGGTACCGCAACCACTATCTGCCTTGGCCGACGGCGGCGTATTGATTCCACCGCCGCCATCATAGTATAGCCGGAAGCCAGCCCGTCATCGATAATTACCACTGTCTTACCGCTGACTACGGAAAGCAGCCTCTTTCCCCGGTAGAGCAGGCTGCGCTGGCGGATATCCACCCTTACCTTACTAACCTCATAATTTATCTGCTCCGGCGTCAAACCAACTTCCTTCACCACTGCCTCATTGAGAATTACCGCCCCATCATCAGCAATGGCACCAAACCCGCCCTCTGGTCTTAGTGGTATCGGCAGTTTCCGAGAAATAACCACATCAAAGTCAACCTCAAGCGCCAGGGCTACCTGCAGCGCCACGGGTAAGCCACCATTAGGGACAGCCAGCACCACTACCGGCTGCCCCTTATACTCACTCAGTTTCTCAGCTAATTGCCTGCCGGCATCATAGCGATTCTCAAAAACGGGGGCTTCTCTCGGATAACGCATATTTATATACCCTCGGCAGTTATTCTACACCTACTAAATCAATCTAAATTCCTTAACATCCACCAGTCCCAGGTCGGTTAGTCTGAGTTCCGGAATGACCGGAAGTGCCAGGAAGGAAAGGGGAACACGGCTACATCCTCGTAGTTATAGAGACATTTTCAACACCTTATCAATGAAAATACCGGGTAATCCTTTATCTGCTCCCTTCCCTTTAGCGATGTCAGCTCTATCAGGAAAGCAATCTCTACAATCTGCCCTTTAAGTCTCTTTACCAAATTGATGACTGCCCCTACAGTACCGCCGGTAGCCAGAAGGTCATCAACAATCAAGACTTTCTCTCCCGGCTTTATCGCATCTTGATGGATCTCCAGGGCATCTGTCCCATATTCAAGATCGTAGGTAGCCTGATAGCAACGCCACGGAAGTTTTCCCTTCTTCCTGACCGGAACAACACCAGCCCCCAGCTTATAGGCTATGGCCGGGCCGATAATAAACC
>DAOWJG010000022.1 GCA_030640485.1 Dehalococcoidales bacterium
ATAACTACGACTCCCGACTTAGCCGCTATCGGTGAGAAGTAGCGACTAATCTCAGCACCAGCCGAGAACAGAGCAATATCCATCCCGTTGAATGATTCGTGAACCGTCTCTTTAACCTCAACCTCCCGACTACCGACAAACAACTTCTTACCGGCGGAACGGTCTGAGGCGAGAAGACTAATTGAGTCCACAGGGAAGTTACGCTGCTCCAGCGTCTTAATAAACTCCTGCCCGACAAGTCCCGTAGCCCCAACAATGGCTACCTTATACCCTTTCATGCCCCCCCCGTAGTCCAAGCAAGGTATCTAGCCCATAGATTAGCCCTTTGTGTTCCATAACCCTTTTAATAGCCAGCAAGACACCGGGTATATAACATTCTCTGCTGATGGTATCATGGCGTATGCTTAATGTTTGCCCCGGCCCACCCAGGATTACCTCTTGATGGGCTAGAAGCCCGGGCAAGCGCACACTATGAATGGTAACACCTTCTACCAGCTGTCCCCGACTACTTGAGGCCTGCCTCGGCTCGGGCACATCAAATGGTTTGCCTTTAGCCTCGGCCATGACTCTGGCGGTAGATAAGGCCGTCCCCGAAGGTGAGTCAGCCTTCAGGTGGTGGTGTAGCTCTATAATTTCGGCATAGTCAAAGTATTTAGCCGCTAGCTTAGCCAGGTGCATCATGAGCACAGCGCCGAGAGCAAAGTTAGGAGCGACGACTGCCCCTACCTGGTGGGCTAGTGATAACCGTTCAATCTCATCAACTTCATCGGCAGTTAACCCGGTGGTGCCGACTACCAGGTTGACACCCTTCTGCGCGGCAATACGTACTGCGGGCATGGTGGCTTGAGCAATGGTAAAATCTACCACTACATCGGGCTGGCAACTGGTGAGGATATGCTCTAAATCAGAAGAAAGGGGGGCAGCCCCGGAGCCATCAGGGAAAGGCAGGTAATCCCCGGTAGCCCGTATGTCTACGCCACCTACTAGTTGCATCTCCGGCTCCCGGCAGAGAGCACTAACCACCTCTCCCCCCACTCTACCTAAGGCACCATGAAATACTACCCTGATTGGCTTCATAACTAATACCTATTACTAGGCGAATGCTTGGCAGTACCTCTGTCCCGGTCATGATGAAACTCACGCTGTTTTCCAGGGGGATACCCCGTAACCGCCGTATCCTTTACCTTTGCCCCGGGCGTATCAGACGGACTATCAAGCACCGCTCTTCGTGACAGGTTTATTCTACCCATACGGTCAATTTCCATTACCTTGACCATAACTTCATCGCCCACTTTAACGACATCTTCGACGTTAGCCACTCGATAGTCAGCTAGCTCACTGATGTGAACCAAGCCCTCCTTACCGGGAAGAATCTCTACAAAAGCACCAAAATTCATGATACGCGTCACCTTCCCGGTATATATCTCACCAACCTCAACATCCCGGGTTAGGGTTTCAATAATCTCAATAGCTCTACGGGCTGATTTTTCATCAGTTGAACCAATAAGCACGGTGCCATCGTTATCAATATCAATCGTGGCTTTAGTTTCCTCGGTAATCGACCTGATTGTTTTGCCCCCGGGGCCAATTACAGTGCCAATTTTATCTGGGCTGACCCTTATTTTATAGATTCTAGGTGCATAGGGGCTGATTTCCAGCCGGCTGGAGGCAATAGTCTGCTGCATCACATCCAGGATAACTAAACGAGCCTCCCGAGCTTGACCCAGCGCCCTTTCCAGGATTTCAATACCTATGCCCTTGAGCTTAGTATCCATCTGAAGGGCAGTGATGCCCTCCGCAGTGCCGGCTATCTTAAAGTCCATATCACCGTAAGCATCTTCTATACCCTCGATATCAGTTAAAACTGCATGGCTATCTTTCTCACCAGTGACCAGACCCATAGCTATTCCGGCTACAGCCCTCTTTATCGGTACCCCGGCATCCATCAGAGACAAGCTTGAGGCACAGACACTGGCCATAGAAGTGCTGCCGCTGGAGCTCAAGACCTCCGATACCAGGCGTATAGTATACGGGAAGTCTTCACTCTTAGGCAATATCGGTATGAGGGCTCGTTCCACTAGCGCCCCGTGTCCGATCTCGCGGCGCCCGGGGGTACCAATACGCTTAACTTCCCCGCTGGAGAAGGGGGTAAAATTATAGTGGTGAATGAATCGTTTAGATTCCTCGATGCCCAAACCATCAAGTTGCTGCTCCTGCCGGGTCGAACCCAGAGTAGTAATGGTCAGTACCTGGGTTCGCTCCCGGGTAAATAGACCGGAACCATGGGTACGTGGCAAGAGTTCTAACTCACAGCTTATGGGGCGGATTTCATCCAGACGGCGACCATTTACCCGCTGTGCCCTATCAACGATATTAGTTCTTATTTCCGCCCTAACCTTGGCATCAAAGACGAAGAGTATATCTTTCTCCGAGAATGATTCCTCCAAACGCTCCAGAAGTTCCTTCTTTAGCGTTCTAAAAGCCCTCTCCCGCCGGGGTTTATCCGCCCCTGTCAGAGCTTGAGCCAGTCGGTTGCCTATAATTTCTGCAATTTGGGATTCGAGCTCAGGGTTAACCTCAATCGTTGGGGCTTCTATCTTAGGTTTGCCACAAGCAGTTACAAGCTGCTCTTGAAGCTTAATAATATCCTGGTTGGCTTCATGCCCAAATCTTATCGCCTTGATAACGGTATCTTCAGAAACCTCGCGCGCGCCGGCTTCTACCATCACTATGGCTTCTTTGGTACTAACCACCACGAGGTCAAGTTGGCTATCCTCAAGCTGGGCTAATGTTGGATTTAATATTAACTCACCGTTAATATAGCCGATATGGACAGCACCAACTGGCCCGTAAAACGGCACTTCCGACATTGATAGCACCGCTGAGCCACCGATAACTGCCAGGATGTCAGGGTCATTTTCCTGATCAGCCGAAAGAACGGTGACGATAACCTGAATGTCCCGACGCCATTCCTTGGGTAAAAGCGGACGCAGTGGACGGTCAGTAAGTCGACAGGCTAAAACTGCCTCCTGGCTGGGGCGTCCTTCCCTTCTGATAAAGCCACCGGGAATTTTACCGGCAGCATACAGTCTTTCCTCATAATCAATCGTTAGCGGCAGAAAATCCACCCCTTCCCGCGGTTCGCTACTGACACAGACCGTAACCAAAACCACGGTGTCGCCATAGCGAACAGTTACCGCCCCCTCAGCCTGACCAGCAAGCCTACCCGTCTCTATGGTGAGCCTTCTGCCCCCCACTTCACACTCAAAAAGGTAACTCATCATACTCCTCCCGGCGAAGGCTTTACTTACGTAGCCCGAGCCGTGAAATTAGGTTACGATATCGGTCTTTATTTTCTCTACTCAGGTAAGCGAGCAACCTTCTTCTCTGCCCTACCAGCTTAAGCAAGCCACGTTGTGAGTGGTAATCATGCCGATTAGTCGCCATGTGCCCGGTTAGCTGATTTATCCGCTCCGTAAGTAGCGCCACCTGAACCTCAGCAGAACCGGTGTCTCCTTCATGGAGCTTAAATTGCTCTACAATGCCTGCCTTTTTCCCTGTGTCCAAACTATATCCCCCCCTGAGCCATATTTTATCAAAAGCTAGAAGATTATAGCACAATGCCGAGGTAGCTGTAAATTCATAATTGATAATGACGGCAACAATTTCTTAAATGGCTACTTTGGCATTGACTTAACAAACTATGTTGATTATAGTGAAAGTGGCATCCATACCTTGATTCAGCCTTAGTTTTAAGCCTCAATCCCCCCAGGGTTAAACAAAACAACCCCGGAAAGACCTTTGGAACGGGGAGGTAGCGTCAAAGACAAAAGAAAAAAATACCAAGGAGGTACTAACATGTCATCAGATACTGACAGTGCAGCCCTACCCTCTCCTAGCCACATAGGTGTGGTCGTGAAAGACATGGATAAGACAATCGAATTCCTCTCCTCAATCTGGAGCCTGGGTCCCTGGCAAACCATGGAATATTCACCCCGCCAGGATGAGCTGTTAGTGGGTAAACCTTTCCGGCAAAAGGTCGCCCAGGCTAAACTAGGGTCAACGATACTAGAACTTGTTCAGCAGATAGAGGGGGGAGGACCCTGGCCCGAGTTTCTCGAAACCAAAGGGGAGGGGCTACACCACATCGCCTTCAGCAT
>DAOWJG010000177.1 GCA_030640485.1 Dehalococcoidales bacterium
TACCCAACCTTTTCCTGGGGAGGAGAGGATAAGGTTAGCAATAACCTCACTATCAGTAGACGAGCGGAAGGTATAGCCCCGGTCACAGAGCTCTTTATACAGGTACTCAGCATTGACAACATTCCCGTTGTGGGCTATAGCAATAGTATTTGGACCTTCACCCACGATAATTGGTTGGACATTACTTACCCGACTGGAACCCCGGGTAGAATAGCGATTATGACCAATGGCAATATCCCCAGTAAGCTTAGTTAACGAAGCCTCACTGAACACCTGGGATACCAACCCCATTTTAGCGCAAACCTGGAGCCTTTTACCGTCTGTGGTAGCAATACCCGCACTCTCCTGGCCGCGATGCTGGAGAGCAAATAGAGCAAAGAAGGTAAGACGGGCTACATCCTCATCAGGGGCATAAACTCCAAAAATACCGCAAGATTCGCGCAACTTTTCCTGCCTCTCAATGAGTCCCAAAAAAACTGTGCTTTTCTTGGGATAAATTCAGCCCAAATAACCACCCGGTATATAAATTATAAACAATTTTCTACCTAAAGGTCAATTTCCTATAGCCGTCATGTCAAGCGAAGCCCGTAATAGCGATATTACCAAAACCCCACTCAGTTCTTGACAGATGAGTATACTTCTAGTAATAATGTTGGTAAACTCACCTTTATTTCGAATAAAATCATAAAAATATTTGAAGGAGGAGAATTATGGGTAAACTAATCGTTTATAGCTTCAAGGTTAATAGGGAACAGCTGAAATGTGCCAAGAGGTTTTTCGACCGGCAGGGATCCCTGCTTCAGCACAGCCTGCGGGACATTATTGATGTCGCCGCTGATTGTGAGCGGTGCCTTGAGCTACATGAGGAAGATGCCTCGATTAGTGAACTGCAAAGTGCCTTCGCTACCCTTTTGGCCAACTGTAAGAGTACCTGGCATCTGAACAGCCTTCTTGAGGAAGCGGTGATGAAGATAGCCAAGATATGTAAAGTGCCCCTGGATTTCATCAACAATGTGCTGGGGGAGGCGCGACAAGTTAAACCAGCAGTACGCCGGATATAGCCACCATCGCCGGTAAAAACGGAAGCCCTGTTCCGTAAACGTTATAAATGTGAAGGTCAGCATGAAAAAAATAGCCATTATGACTGATACCATCACTTTCATGTCTCAAGAAATCGCTGACAGATACGGCGTCAAAATAGTACCAATGGGCATTACTATAGAAGACAAGACATATCCCGAAAATGAGATAAACCTAACCGAGTTCTGTGAGCAGTTACCTAAGTGGAAGGAGACACTTAATGGTAAGAGCTAATCGGAGGATGAGGATAGCCGTGGATGCTATGGGTGGTGATTACGCTCCCGGCGAGATAGTCAAAGGTGCGGTCCTAGCTGCGGAAAAAAATGATATAGACATTGCCTTAGTCGGTCCTCTAGACATCGTGGAAGCAGAACTGGCCAAGCATGATGGCTCTCACCTACCCATTCGCTGTATCCAGGCTGATGAGTTCATCCCCGAGGGCACAAATCCGGCTCTAGCGGTACGTAGCAAGCCCAACGCCTCTATTTGTGTAGCGACTAGGATGGTGAAGGAAGGAAAGGCAGATGGCTTAATTAGTGCCAGCCCTACCGGGGCCTTGGTTACCAGTGCCATTCAGTATCTGGGCATGATAGAAGGGATAGAGCGTCCGGTCATTGGTGGGGCTATCTTTGATGCAGCTCCCAATACGGTAGTGTTTGACTGCGGGATCAACATGGACTGTAAGCCACACCACCTGTTGACCTTTGCTCTTATCGGTTCTGTCTACTGCAAAAAGCTGTTAAATATCACCAATCCTACTGTGGGTCTATTAAACATCGGCGTTGAGGAAGGTAAAGGCAATCAGCTAACACGGGAAACCTATCATCTCCTCCAGAGGAGTAGCTTGAATTTCATTGGCAACATAGAGGGCAACCAGATGATGAGCGGGCGAGCCAATGTCCTTGTCTGTGACGCCTTCGTCGGTAATATACTGTTTAAGTTCGTGGAATCAATCGGCATGTTTCATGACACACCCGGAGCGCGAGGCTATAATCAGGGGGGCGGTCTCATTCTGGGAGTTAACGGCATTGTCCGCAAGGCACATGGAGCCAGCCAGGCCCCTCATGTAGCAGCAACGATACATCAAGTCAAGGAGGCAGCTAAAGCCGATTTTATA
>DAOWJG010000089.1 GCA_030640485.1 Dehalococcoidales bacterium
CGACTTTTATTTTATCCTCCTTAAGGATATACTTTTTTCTCCACACATTGAAACAAAACCCCAGTTCTCTTCTTCCTATGGAGAAAAGGTTATTCTTTGGTTCCGTAAATGCCTTTTCAGGCTCTCTCCCTTCAGGACCACCCCAAAAATCGGGTGTTGGAGCACTCCCCCCGGGCTTTTGCCATAAAACATCACCTCCTCTCTACCTTATAACCTTGTTATACCACAGCTTGTCAACCGGCAAGCCTGTCACAGTGCTACTATAGCATAAAATATCCGCTTGTCAATCCCCTAGACTTACCAAATCGTCTAATTTAGTCAAATTTAGTCCATTTTTACCATGCCGTCAGCAAAATTAGCTACCCCCTACCCTTTTCTTTTCCCCAGCGTTATAATATAGTGATGCTAGATAGCGCCAAGCTTAGATTAAACATCCAGCTAATATAACGGAGGGGTTATGAAAAGGTTAGGGTTAATAATGATAGCAATGTTATTCATTTTCCCGCTGGTACTTACCGCCTGCGAGGAGGGAGCGCCATACGAAGTAATGCCGGCCCCGATACCAGCACCCGCAATGCCACGCCCAGATAAATCGGGGATAGAAGGACCGCCGGCACCAGAACCGTCACCGATACCCCAGGAACGAATAATAGTCCGTAACGCCGATATGTCGCTGGTGGTGGTGGAGGTAAGCCAAGCCCGGGATGAGATAGAGGCACTGTCAATAGGGCTGGGTGGCTGGGTAGTTGACTCCAACATCTTTGGTGAGGGAGAGGAGATGAGGGGTCGGATTTCGATTCGCATTCCCAGTAACAAGTTTGAACAGGCACTAGCCGAGCTCCGGGCCCTAGCGGTAAGGGTAACCTCGGAAAGCACCAGCACTCAGGACATAACTGAAGAATACGTTGACCTTGAGTCCCGGTTAAGGAACGCTGCCGCCACCGAGAGCCAATACCTGGCCCTTCTGGAAAAAGCCGAAGATGTGGATGATATCCTCCAAATCTATGAAGCCCTGTCCCGAATACGCTATGAGATAGAGCAAATCAAGGGCCGCATGCAATATCTGGAGCAAATCTCAGCCATGAGCCTGATTTCCGTAAATCTCGTCCCGGAGATTAGCCTGGGGCCGCTGGTGCCCCCGGGGTGGAGTACCAGTGAGACGCTTAACTCCGCCATCCGCGGACTGACCACCTTCGGACAGGGGCTGGGGACAGCGCTTATCTGGATTGGTATCTTCAGCCCGATATGGGGAACGGCGCTCGGCATTACCTACTGGCGTCGCCGCCGGAGGCGAAAGGCTCAGTCTCTAGCCAGTAGCCGCCCGAGCAGCTCTTCCTGATTCAGGCCACTAACCGCTACCGTCTTATTGCGGCTGGTATGACCCCTGGTAATAGTGAGCGAGCCCTGGCTAATCCCTAAAAGCTGGCTCAAGAAAGCCAGGAGCTCCCTATTGGCTTTGCCCCTAACCGGTGGTGCTGATATCCTTACCCGCAATACCCCATCGGTAAAGCCGATCACCTCATTCCTGGGGGCACTGGGATAAACCCGTAGTGAAATCTTAGCGTCACTGCCCAAAATGGATAAAATAGATGCCGCGGATTACTAGTACTCGCCCTTACTCATGGTATTAAATGCGATGGAGACTAAGAGCAAAACCCCCGCCATAATAAGCCAGAACATCCAGGTAAACGCGCCAACCAGTATTGGAATCACACCACCGGCGGTGAGACCACCCAGTATGGCACATATCCCACCAAGGATGCCAAAGATTAAGCCTGCGGTTTGCATTGACCACCCTCCTTGTTATTTGTTGACTAAGTCGTTTGGGACATGTCTTATGGCTTTATTTTATCCCTATAGTTCCGATATACTAAGTTAGATGGATAATAACACGAAATTGGTGGCTAGTCTATACTTTCAATCCTGAAGTCAAGAAGAAGTAGCCTTTCTAAAGGAGAAAGACTTGTCCGAAGCTGTGATCAGTCTAGAGCAAGAGGTAGGCAATCTACTCCGCCGGAAAGGGCTAACCCTGGGGGTGGTGGAGTCAGCCACCGGCGGGCTCCTCTCTCACCTGATAACCAATGTCCCCGGTAGCTCAGATTACTTTAAGGGGTCGATTACCGCCTACAGTAACGAGGTTAAGATTAAAGTAGCTGGAGTTAGCGAGACTAGCCTGAGCCAATATGGCGCCGTTAGCTACCAGGTGGCCGAGGAGATGGCACAGGGCGGTAGAAAATTACTGGCTACCGATATATGTTTGGCGGATACCGGCATTGCCGGGCCCGGTGGTGCTACCCCGGAAAAACCACTGGGGCTATTCTATATTGGTTTGTCTTGTGAATCTGGTACTGAGAGCCAGAAACACAGCTTCCCGGGAAACCGGGAGCAAAACAAGTTAGACGCTGCCAACGCTGCCCTGAGGTGGCTAAAAGAATACCTGCTGAGCCTGAAATAAGCTAGAGAATAGATAATACATATATAAAAAAAGTATCCGACCGTCTTGCCCACTGGCTGGCATCATGATTCTTATCATTCTTGATTTCATCTATCAGGCTAACAATTTCAGGTTTTGTATTCACTGCACCATTCTATCGGTACTCTTTATAGGTCAAAGCCACAAACTAGAGGTTATCTACCAAGAAAGAGATAGTTTTACCAACCCCTCACCCTTTATCCCTCTCCCCTTCGTAAGAGGAGAGGGATAGAATTTCTTAAAGGGACTTACGCCCTTTTAATCCCTTTACTGAATAGCCACAGGAAGAGGTGTTTAAGAGGGGCTTTGCCTCTCTTTTTTATATCCTTCCCCCTCTCCTTCGAAGGA
>DAOWJG010000152.1 GCA_030640485.1 Dehalococcoidales bacterium
AGAGGTAAATGCCTCTGTGTCAGTTGTAAGCTAGCACAAAAAATAATACTACAAGCTAGATTCACTGAGCCTCAGGAATTGGTTTAACCGTCTCTTCTATTTCGCCAGCCCGGAAGACTGTATATTTCGTCACCGGCGGAGCAACAAGCTCAGCTATGATAGTCGAGCCAAGAATCGCATTTACCAGTATGTCTCCGAAAGCAGGGAAGGCACTTTTCGCCAGAAGCGCCAGACCGATAGCAACCCCGGCTTGGGGTAGTAAGGCAAGGCCGAGGTATTTCTTCACCGTGTCCGGTGCGTGAGAGATTTTAGCCCCAACCCTAACCCCAAAATATTTGCCAACGAACCTAAATGCGAAAATTAATACTCCCAAAATACCAGCGATTTTCATGACGCCTGCATCGAAATGCATACCTGCCAGCACAAAAAATACGCCAAAGACCACATCCTCAATTCCTGCAACTACAGTAAATGGCTCGCTTTCCTTTCCCCTATTTGCCACAACAAAGCCAATAACCATATTCGCCATAATTAATGAGATACCCAAAACATTAGTAACACCAATACACAGCAAAATCACCCCCAAAACCACAGCCAACAGCAAGGCGCGGGTTTTTACCAGCTTAGCTAGATAGATTAGGGCAAAGCCAAAAGCGGCGCCTATGCCTATAGACTTGACTATACTTAAGAAAGGCACAGCCAGCATTTGATAAAGGGAGATACCCCCAGCACCGTTTACCAAGGGTTGGGCTATGCCCATAGCAATAGCAAAAGCGATAACGGCAACAGCATCGTCAAGGGCTACTACCGCAAGTAAAGTCGAAGTAAAGGGCCCTTTCGCCTTATATTCATGGATTACGGCTAAAGTTAGCGCGGGGGCCGTCGCTGACGCTATGGCACCGATGACGAAAGCCAATGGGAAATAGTTGTCTATGAAAGTGGCGCCGGGAACGGCTAAGATACGTGGGGCTAGGAAGGCTAGTACTAAAGTGACGATGAGCCAGGCCCCTAAACTCTCAAAAGGTATTATCCACGCAATACTTCTTCCCAGTTTTCGCATAGATTCTAAGCGAAGACTGCCACCGATTGAATAGGCGATAATACCTAAACCTACAGAGGTAATTATATCTAGACTTTCCACAGTAGCTCTTGGTACGAGATTCAGGACGGAAGGGCTCAGCAAGAGACCAACAATAATGTAGCCGCTAACCGTGGGAAGTTTGACTCTTCTCGCCACCATCCCACCAAGCAGACCGACAGTTATCATTATACCTATGGCTAATGCAATATCCGTCGTCACGAGAAGTGCCCCTTAGAAATTCGTCTTATCTCAGCTATCCAAGCGCTATTGGGGAGTGATATTCCTACTTCCTTCTAGCTCCTAGCTACCTATTGAGAATTGTTGGAGCTTCTTTACCCTGATTACTCTGAGAACACCTTTATATTTACGCAGGACAAAATAAATCATAATACTGAAGAGTTAAAGAGTTAGATTCATTGAGCCGCAGGGATTGGTTTAGTAGCGCCTTCTACCTCGCCAGCCTTGAAGATGGCATACTTCACCAGCGGTGGGGCAACAAGCTCGTTTATGATGACTGAAGCCAGGACCCCATTAAACAATATGGTTCCAAACCCAGGGAAGATGCTTTTTGCCAGAAGAGCCAGGCCGAGAGTAACTCCAGCCTTTGGCAGCAGGGCAAAGCCAAGATATTTCTTTACCGTATCTGGTGAGTGAGAGATTTTAGCCCCAAGCCTGGTCCCGAAATATTTGCCGGTGAATCTGCCGGCAACAATTAATAATGCCAGTATGCCGGCTGTTCCCATGACGCTGGCGTCAAAATGCATGCCTGCTAGCACAAAAAATACGGCAAAGACTATCTCTTCAATTCCCTCAACTGCAACAAACGGCTCGCCTTCCTTCCCCCTATTCGCCACAACAAAGCCAATAACCATATTGGCCATAATTAATGAGATGCCCAAAACGCTAGTAACCCCAACACACAGCATAACTATCCCCAGAACCATGACCAACAGCAAGGCACGGGTTTTTACCAGCTTAGCTAGATAGATTAGGGCAAAGCCAAAAGCAGCACCTATACCTATGGACTGGCCTATATCTAAGGCGGGCACAGCTAATATCTGATAAAGGGAAACACCGCCGGCACCATTCACTAGGGGTTGGGCTATGCCCAAAGCAATGGCAAAAGCGATAACGGCAATAGCATCGTCAAGGGCAACCACCGCAAGTAAAGTCGAAGTAAAGGAGCCTTTCGCCTTATATTCACGGACTATGGCCATAACTGCCGCCGGAGCTGTAGCACAGGCCATGGCGCCGAGGACTAAGGCCATCGGGAAATAGGATTGGGGAGAGGTCATGTTGGGAATATTTAGGGTGAGCGGGGCCAAGAAGGCTATCACTAGAGTGACGATTAGCCAGGCACCTAAACTCTGGAAAGGTGTTATCCAGGCAATACTTCTACCCACTCTTCGTATTGATTCCAGGTGAAGACTACCACCAATCAAATAGGCAACAATGCCTAAAGCAATAAAGGTGATTATACCTAAATCATCTATAGTAGCCCTCGGAACGAGGTTTAGGACAGAAGGGCTAAGCAGGATGCCAACGATAATGTAGCCGGTAACCCTGGGAAATCTGAGTTTTCCCGCTAACAATCCAGCCAGCAAACCGACGGTAATCATCACCCCGATAGCTAACGCCAGGTCTGTCGTCACCAGAAGCCCCCCTTAATAATTTCCCCTGCCTCAGTTACACGAAGGCGATATTTTTGCGGTGAATAGTGCTTAAAATCTTTAGCCAAAATCATGGTAGCCTGGTTAGTTTCTGTCACTCTGGTCTAGTGTTGTATCTGCCTAGTTTAATTCCAGATGTGGAATCAGCGCTCGTTCCTCAGATTCAGAAATGACAGGCTGCCAGTTACTCATTCCAGTGATAACAAGAGAATAGGAATGTAGCTAAATAAACTTCCACCAGTCACGGGCGACAACGTCAGGCCCCTGACCTATCCACTCGTCACCGAAGGCAGCGCGCCATTCAAGCAGTTCTCGCCTTATGGTAACATAGTCTTTATGAACAAACTCGTATAACTTGGCATTTTCCAGAACAATGGCACCCAGATTAGCCACTGCGCTCACAAAATAAATATCATCATTAGTAAAATAAAATGGCTCCGACGTATATATCCTCATCACACCTATGACCTCATCCCTAAGCATAATGGGAACGGAGAGGATAGAGACAACCCCTTCCTTTGCTTGATGCTCCGGGTACTGCATGCGCTCATCTGTCGACGCATCTAAGATAGCAACTGGCTTGCCCCGCAGCGTTTCCGCAATGCTCTTATCAGCTAAGTAGGGACCCTTTCTAATATACCAGTCGCTCAGTCCATAGGCGGCGGTATGAAGCAAGCGTTTCCTGTCCGGGGTAAGGAGCATTATGGAACATCCCTTAACCCCCAGGGTATTGGCTACCTTCTCAACGATAGAACTGAGCATATTCTCAGGAGTGCGGGCTGAGTTCATTGCCGTTGCCACTTCGTATAGGCTCTCGTAATACCTGCGCTCCACCTTCTCTTTTGTCATACCCCCCCCTAGCTTAAACCGAGCTTTCCCGGCAACTACTATGGCTATGTTAAATCCTGGCTCGCTGGCTGTCAAGACTTCCAGCCACTAACTTTTGTCCGTAGGAAAGACCCTATGGGTTATAGAGCCTCTGCCAGTTGAAAATAGCCTTGATTATTGGCTTAATATTTCTCATCCAGGTAAGCCTGCAAGATGAGAGCCGCGGCAATAGCATCATCATGCCTGACTTTTTTCTTCTTAGTGTCCCGAATCAAGCGCCTAGCTGATACCGTTGATAGGCGCTCGTCCCTGAATTCTATCGGAATTTTAGTTTGCTTACCCAGGCTTCGGACAAAGGCCGTTACCCTTTCGGCTTGCTTACCGAGACTGCCATTCATAGAACGGGGTAAGCCAACTATAACTTGCCCAACCTGATGCTGGTTGACAATATCAATGATGGTCTCAATGTCTGCCGCCTCGTTTTGGCAGTTGATAATAGTTAACGGACTGGCTAGTATCCCCTGAGGGTCACTGAGGGCTACTCCAATCCTTTTATCTCCAATATCAAGACCCAAGCTGCGCGTAATTTATACCTCCCTAAAGGGGTGCTCAAGAGCCAAACTGCAAGATTACCACCGTAACGATGCCGCTACGATAAGAGTAATGGTTACAAGACTAGACCAGGCTTCTTACCAACCGAAGAGCCTCATCTAGCTTATCCTTAAGCTTGCCACCGGCCTGGGCGAACTGGGCTTTGCCCCCACCCCTGCCCCCAGTCACTTCGGCTACCTCTCTGACTATTTTGCCGGCATGATAGCCTTTGGCAACTAAATCTGAGGTTACCGCAGCTAAGAAGAACGGTTTATCGTTATAACTTGTGCCCAGGACTATCACCACGCTTTTTAACTGTTCCCGGAGCTGGTCACTCATCTCCCTTAGGGTTTCCAGCCGGTAAGGTGGCACTCTAGCTGCCAGCACCCTTACCCCGTTAACCACCTCTGCCTGACTTAGTAAGGAGGTGGCTATCTTCTTAGCCAGTTCCCTCTCCAGGGCGAGGGCTCGCCGACGCTCCGTGTCCAACTCAATAACTAGACTGGATACCTTATTCTGCACATCAGCCAAAGATGCTCCCAGGGATTCAGCAACGTTATGTAAACTGACA
>DAOWJG010000092.1 GCA_030640485.1 Dehalococcoidales bacterium
GGACACTGTGGTCGGCATCCTCTCCATAAAGGATGTGCTTATGGGCCTGGCTAACGACACCACTAACAAGCAGAGTGTCATTAATGACCTCGTTCGCCCCGCCTACTTCACCCCCGAGAGCAAGCATATCAATGAACTCTTTGCCGAGATGCGGGATAATAACTACCGGATGGCGGTGGTGGTGGATGAATACGGGGGCACTGCCGGCATTGTCAGCCTCAGCCGACTGGTTGAGGAGATTGTCGGCCAGGTAGGGGACGAACTGGCTAGCGTGGAAAAGGAATATGAAGCCATCAATGAATATACCTTCCAGATTGATGGCAGTATGCGTATTGAAGAGGCTAATGAAGAGATGGAGCTGGAGCTACCCGAGGGTGAATATGAGACTGTAGCTGGCTTCATCCTTGACCTTTTAGGACACATACCGAAACGAGGCGAACAGCTAAGGTATAAGGGCTTGAAGATAGTGATAACTAAGATGCGTGGGCTAAAAATAGAGGAAATCCTACTGACCAAGGAAAAGAAGACGGAGCATGCACCGCTTGAGGGTTAGGTTCAAACGGGGACAGGAGCTAAAGTTTATCTCCCACCTTGATGTGACACGCCTGTGGCAGAGAGCCTTCCACCGGGCGAGGATACCCCTAGCCTACTCTGAGGGGTTTAGCCCCCACCCTCGAATATCCCTAGCGGCTCCGCTACCCATCGGGGTAACCAGTGAAGCTGAGCTAATGGACATCCACCTAAGCAAATGGGTCTCTCCACACTTCTTCACTAACGCCCTAAGCCAGCAGCTACCATCGGGTATCGAAATACTACAGGTGTATCCCATATCCCCAAACCAGCCCTCCCTACAATCACAGGTCCGTTTTGCCGAATACAGGGTTACCGTGGAAACAGAAAGGGGAAAGCAGGATATAGAAGGTGTCATTAGCGGTCTGCTCTCGACCGAGCATCTGCCATGGCAACATCACCGAGATACCGGCCCGCGAAACTACGACCTAAGGGCGCTAATTAACGACCTGCGGCTAATGGAATGGCAACATCCTTACTGCACTATCGATATGAGATTACGCTGCGACCCAAGCGGTTCGGGAAGGCCAGAGCAGGTCGCCCTGGCCCTAGGTTTTACCCACCACCCCCAGTTAATACACCGCACCAAACTCATCTTGCAAACGAGCTAGATATCAAATAGCGGCTAACCAGAGAATAACCTAAAAAGCTGGATGTCAGGAAAATGGCAACGATAAAAGAGCGAAAAAAACTGCTAGAGCAACGGGTACTAGACTTTATCCGAGAGCACTGCCCGATACCAAGCCAGTCCTGCCTGCTGGTAGCCGTATCCGGTGGCCCCGATTCAGTTTGCCTGCTTCATATCCTGGTTAAGCTCAAGGATGAGCTGGGGATAAGGCTACACATAGCCCATCTTAACCATCAGCTGCGCGGGGCTGAGTCTGAAGCCGATGCTCAGTATGTTTCTACTTTAGCCCAACACCTCGGTATCCCAGCCACTATAGAAAAGGGCGAAGTAAAGGCATATCAAGCCCAAAAACGTATCTCACTAGAAGAGGCAGCCCGCGAGGTGCGATATAGCTTCCTGGCTCAAACGGCTAAGGCTATCGGAGCCAGTCAGGTGGCCATCGGGCATACCAGGGACGACAACATAGAGACGATACTGATGCACCTGATTCGGGGAAGCGGAACCAGAGGACTTCAGGGGCTTCAGCCTTATACTGAGTGGCAATCTTCACAGAACCGCCTCACCATAATCAAACCACTACTCAACGTCAGCCGGGAGGAAACCACCCGCTACTGCCAGCACCACAATCTTATGCCCCGCCTTGATACCTCCAACCTGTCACTGTCACCATTAAGAAACAGAATCCGCCTCAAGCTTCTGCCCCTGCTTAAGAGCTACAATCCCAGGGTAGCTGAGGCTATCCTGCGAACAGCCCGCATTGCCGCTGACGACCTCGCTTTCCTCGAGAAGGAGGGAACTCGATTATGGGAGCAAATTGCCCGAAGGCAAGAAGAAATAATTATCCTAGATAAAGATAGGTTCCTTGAGTTACCCCCGGCCCTTAAGCGACACCTATTGCGAATGTCCCTAGAGAAGCTACTGGGTAGTCTTAAGGATATTGAGACACGCCATATTGAAGAAATAATGAATGCCCTAACCAAGCCAGCCGGAAAGCGGCTCAGTCTACCCGGAAACTTAATCTTTACCATAGAGTACGACCGCTACCTGATAGGCAAAGACCCGGCAGCCTTATCCCCTTTCCCGGCTCTAGAGGGTGAGTTATCCCTAATCATACCCGGCGAAACCCTGCTTCCCGGCTGGCAGGTAAAGGCCAGCATCATAAATCGGGAACAGATGATAAAAATGGGGAAGCCCGAAGGGGCATTAGCCCCTTCGGAAACTACACATCCCCTTCCCCTTATCAAGGGGAAGGGGATAGGGTTACCAAATAACGACTTTACTGCCTACTTTGACCGGGATAAAGCCGGAGATAAACTGGTAGTCAGAAGTCGCCAGCGTGGTGACC
>DAOWJG010000024.1 GCA_030640485.1 Dehalococcoidales bacterium
GAAACATGCTGGGTGATGCCGGCATGATTGCCACTGACCTTTTGCCGGCACTGCCTGTTGTTATCAAACAATTAAAAAATCCAACCTGAGTAGAAGTGACTTATGTTACTAGCCATTGATATCGGAAATACGGATACTACTTTAGGGGTATTTGAGGATAGTGAGCTTCGGGCTACCTGGCATCTGGCAACTAATGTTCACCGCATGGCAGATGAGCACGCAGCTCTGCTGCTTAACCTGCTGAATCACCAGGGCCTAGACACATCTGATATCAAGAAGGCAGTTCTATGCTGTGTTGTCCCGCCGCTTCTAGCGACTTATGAGGAGTTATTTAACCGTTACTTCCACATCTCACCACTAGTGGTCGCCGCCGGGATTAAGACCGGGGTGCGCATCCGTATGGAGAACCCCAGAGAGGTAGGCGCTGATAGAATTGTAAACGCCGCTGCCGCCCATCATCTTTACAAGAGTCCGGTTATCATCGTTGACTCAGGAACAGCCACCACCTTCGACGTCGTATCCAAGGAAGGTGACTACCTCGGGGGAGTTATTGCCCCGGGTATAAATACGGCCGCTGAAGCCTTATTCACGCAAGCCGCCATGTTACCCCGGGTAGAATTAATCCCCCCCAAGCATGCGATCGGCAGCAACACCGTCAGCGCCATGCAATCAGGTATTGTCTTCGGCTACGTGGGGCTTATTGAGGGCTTGGTGGCCCGTATCCAGCAGGAGTTGGGTGACAAAGCTAAGGTAGTAGCCACTGGAGGCTGGGCGGAAATCATAGCCCGAGAAACAGCAGTAATCGATGTGGTAAACCTCAATTTAACACTAATTGGACTAAGAATCATCTACTATATAAACCAAGCTTGAGGTAGAAATGCTAGCTAATAAGACTATAGTATTGGGCATAACCGGAAGTATCGCTGTCTATAAGGCCGCTGACCTTGCCAGTAGGCTAACCCAGGCTGGGGCCAGGGTTGAGGTGGTTATGACCGAAGCAGCAACAAGATTCGTAACACCGCTAACCTTTCGCAGCCTCACTGGCAGACGGCCGATTGATATGTTTGACCTTGACTCTGAACCAGGTATAGGTCACATAGCTTTGGCTAAGATGGCTGATATCGTAGTCATTGCTCCGGCGACAGCCAACATCATCGCTAAGCTGGCGGCCGGTATCTCTGATGACACGCTTACCTGCACGGTACTGGCAACCAGGGCGCCGGTTATCATCGCCCCGGCGATGCACACCTTTATGTTCCAGAACCCCATCACCCAGGATAACCTGGCTAAGCTTAGAGCCAGAGGCTTTATCATTGTTGAGCCCGCTTGTGGTCGCTTAGCCTCGGGTGGAATAGGTCAGGGGCGCCTGGCTGAAATTGAGAAAATCATCGGCACCATAAAGCAGGTAATGGGCAAAAGTGACGACCTGGCGGGAAAATGTGTTGTGGTTACCGCCGGCGGCACCCAGGAGCCCATCGACCCGGTCCGCTATATCGGTAACCGCTCCTCAGGTAAAATGGGATATGCTTTAGCTAAAGCCGCCAGGGATAGAGGCGCTACGGTAACACTTGTTACCGCTCCCACCTCCCTCCCCGAGCCAGCGGGTATCGAGGTTACCCACATTAGAACCGCTACCGAGATGAAGGAGGCAGTAGCCAAAGCAGTTAGCAGAGCCGATGTCCTGATTATGGCGGCTGCCGTTGCCGATTACCAGTCGAAAAGCGTAGCTAAAGCTAAAATAAAAAAGGAAAGCCCCAGCCTGACTCTGGAACTGGTGAGAACCCCGGACATTCTGACCGAGGTAAAGGGCAACTTCCTCAAGGTCGGGTTTGCCGCCGAGAGCGAAGATATAGTCGCCAACGCCAGAAGGAAGCTGGATAAAAAAAACCTTGACCTTATTGTGGCTAACGATATTACCGACCCCGAGAGCGGCTTCGGCACTGACACTAATAAAGTAACCATAATCAGCAAAGACGGCAAGACAGAAAGCCTGCCACTACTGTCTAAGAGAGAGGTGGCGGACAGGATTCTGGATAGGGTGGTGGGGCTGCTCAAAAGATAAAAAATAGGATTACGAGATTTGTTTAAAAGTAACTTTGCTCGCATTGCAGAAAATACTACCAAATATTACCTTGAGCTAAGAAACAACTACGGCAGTAAATTTAGTGATGAAGCTTCTCTGTTAACTACTGCTGGTGTCTTGTACGCACAAAACTATATCTTTATAGAGCATTCAATCGACGTAGACACTATAATTTTAATGGCAAAAAAGGCACTAGGCAAAAGGAAAAAAGACGTGACTGATTACATAAGATTGAAGGTGCAACAAACAATGTCGTCACACGAAGGTTTGCTCAAACTGTTGACCGAGGGGAACGAGTTTGAGGAAGACCCCCTCTTTAACTTTATATTTAGCCTTGAAGTAGCACTGTTTAGAGTAGATAATCCACGTTTCTCAAGTTCCGATATAGAATTAGCATGTTTCAAAAAAGCAAATACAATATCAAACGCTACTCCGAAAACTAAAGAAAAGTATGAAGGCGAAGCACGATTCATATCAGTAGTTGCGAGCTTTATGGAATCACCTGAGTTTCGGCAAGTCAGAAAACAGCTTGGTATAAATGAGTGAACTCTAGACACCACCTAGAAAGGCAAGCATGACGGAAACAGCACAAACCCAGTTTGACATGCCCAAAGCCTATGAGCCGGGCAAGGTTGAGCAGAAGTGGTATCGGTTCTGGCTTAAGAAGGGCTACTTCACCCCCAAGATAGACCCGCAAAAGAAGCCCTTCGTTATCATTATGCCACCGCCCAATGTTACCGGTGAGCTTCATATCGGGCACGCCCTAACCGCTACCTTAGAGGATATTATGACCCGCTGGCATCGGATGAAGGGCGACCCTACCCTGTGGTTGCCCGGGGTTGACCATGCCAGCATCGCCGCCCACGTAGTAATGGAGCAAATGCTGGCTGAAGAAGGGCTAGACCGACACCAGTTAGGCAGGGA
>DAOWJG010000137.1 GCA_030640485.1 Dehalococcoidales bacterium
GCTTCTATAACGACCCCTTTAGAACCTGCACCTGCTCCCCCAGCCTGGTTTCCCGGTATCAGCAGCGTATTAGCGGGCCCTTCATTGACCGGGTTGATATATTCGTTGAGGTACCCCACATTGACTACGAAAAGCTAGCCGATGACAGGTTAGGGGAAGAATCGTCTAAGGTCCAAGCCAGGGTTAAAGCCGCCCGCTCCAGACAACAGGAGCGCTTTAAGGGAACAAGGCTAGCCTGCAATACCGAAATAACGCCCGCCGAGGTAAGAGAATTTTGCCAGGTAGAAGACTCAGCCCAGAGTCTCCTTAAAGCAGCCATGAAACAACTCTACCTCTCCGCCCGCGCCTTCCACCGCATCCTAAAACGAGCCCGCACTATTGCCGACCTAGAAAAGGGCGATATAAGTAAAGCCCATCAGCTGGCGGAAGCTATTCAGTATCGACCAAGACGGATGGTGTAGGCCTCTTTACCCCCAGAGGTGCAGTCCACCACCGATACCAAGCATAACCAAGCCAACGATAATGCTTATCCACCCCCCTATCCTTAACGCCCCGGGGTGCTCCGGTGAACTCTCTAAGAATTCTTTCATATCAGTGCGAGAAGCCAGTCCGTTATAGTATTTCTTTTCTTCTCTCTTACCCCAGAAAAACACCCCGATACCAACCCCAACAAACACACCACCCATAACCATCAGCACAAAGCTCTCCGGATAAGGCATGCTAACACTTCTCCTTATAGGAGTACTCAACAGAGATTATATGCCCTACCAGCGCCATTTTCAACAACAGGCTGGGTTATGTAATCTCAACCGTAGCCCCGCCCGCTTCCAGTTTCTCCTTCGCCGCTGCCGCCTCGTCCTTACTAACCCCCTCCTTCACTGCTTTGGGGGCACTTTCCACCAGGTCCTTAGACTCCTTCAGCCCCAAAGAGGTTACCTCCCGCACGGCCTTTATCACCGCAATCCGATTCGACCCGATATCCTTAAGAATCACGTTAAACTCGGTCTTCTCCTCAGCCGCCGGCGCTGCAGCCGCCTCAGCGGGCGCGGCCGCGGCAAACATGGGAGCCGCTGCACTAACACCAAACTCAGTCTCCAGCGCCTTGACTAACTGCGACAGGTCAAGCACCGTCATGCTCTTTATCGTAGCTATTATATCCTCAACAGCCGCCTCTTGCCCCTTCTTCTTAGCTTCCGCCGGAGCCTTCTGTTCATCAGCTTCCGCTTCGGCCTTCTTAGGTTTTTTTGCTACTTTCTTAGCCGCCGGCAGCTCCTCGACCTCAGCAGTCTCCTTCCCTATACCCTGGTCACTCGGCTTCTCCTCCACCACTCCCTTCTCGACCTCGGCAGCTTCAGCAACTGCTCCCGGCTCAATTTCGGCTTCTTTTTCCACCATTTTACTCTCCCTCCAGTTGTTTAATTCTAGCCTCTAGCACCCTAGCCATCCCGGCTATCGGGGCATTAAGGCAATTAACCAAAGCGGCGATAGGGCTCTGCATCGCACCGAGAACCATAGCCAGTAACAGCTCCCGCGATGGGAGCTTAGAAAGGGTTGACACCTCCTCCGAAGTAAGCAGTCTATCGCCCAAAAAGCCACCCTTGATAGTCAGCACCGATTTTGAGGTGCTAATGTAATCAGTCAAAACCCTGGCTGGCTCAACTATACTACCATAGCCCAAAGCCAAGGCTACTGGACCCTCAAAGGAGACGGCCAAATCGGCCCGGTCCACCCGTTCGGCAGCAAGCCGAGCCAGGGTATTCTTCACTACTCTATACTCAATACCCAACTCTTTCAGCTTGCGCCGCAAAATAGTTATCTCGGCAACTGACAGTCCCCGATAGTCAGTCAGGACACCAATGCTACATTTAGCAAAGGACTCTTCCAGACTATCAATAATTTGCGCCTTCTTTTCCTTAGACATCCATACGGACCTCCTAACCTTTATCACTCAAGAGTATATTGCCCACCACCCAAAAAAATAAGCCCTAGCGCCGACAGCACCAGGACTTAAGTAGAACCAAACTCGGATTCCCGGTAACGAACCTCCGAACTCGGTTTAAAACCTTCGCTTCTCCTCGGTAGGCAAACGAAATTTGAGCCCTAATCGGCACCCACTGTCTCCGGAACTTCTAAATTGTTAAACCAAGAGTATACTCTCGCGAAAACTTCCCGCTTGCTAATCAAATTTACTCAATTAGCCTCAACTGGAACTTAAAACCAGGGTTGAATTAAGGTCAAGCCTTATCCCCGGCCCCATTGTAGTGGTTAAAGAAGCCGACTTAACGTACTGCCCC
>DAOWJG010000157.1 GCA_030640485.1 Dehalococcoidales bacterium
CCTGGCTTCTATACCCGCCTCCCTAAATACGGACACCAACGACTGCTCTTCACCCTTCATTTCCCGCACCACATCAACTGCGGGATGGGTAGTTACATACCGCAGGTCTTCCCGACCATCGTTCTTAAGGCTATGCCAAGTATTGGCGGGAACAAGAACACCCATCCCCGGTTTAACCCTACGCACTTCTTCACCGTCTATATCAACCAAACCAGTCCCAGCACAAAAATACAGCGCCCCCTCAACCCTGTGTCGGTGGAGTGGAATCCTGCCACCAGGATGGAGAACCTCATTAATCACCGTAATCGCCTGGGAACCATGCTCTCTATCCACCATGAGCTGCATCTCAAAGCCAGGAAACGGTTTTTTTACTTCAATATCTTCAGCCTGAATTATCGGCATTATCTTACCCTCTGTTTAACAACCCTCTAGCCTTAAGCTATTCTATCTCCATCTCTATTCCCATACTTCGGGCGGTGCCCTCAATGATTCGCTCCGCCCCTTCAATACTAGTGGCATTTAGGTCCTTACTCTTAAGCTTAGCTATCTCCCGAAGCTTATCTCGGGACAGCGCACCTACCTTTTCCCGACCGGTAGCACCTGCCCCCTTTTCCACACCCAACGCCTTCTTCAATAAATCACTGGTTGGTGGTGTCTTGATAACAAAAGTAAATGAGCGGTCATCAAAGACAGTTATCTCAACTGGAATAATAGACCCACTCTGGCTAGCGGTACGCTCGTTATACTCCTTACAGAAGGCCATGATATTTATCCCATGCTGGCCTAACGCCGGACCCACTGGGGGAGCCGGATTTGCCTGCCCGGCTGGAATCTGTAGTTTAATCACAGTTTTTATCTTCTTCGCCATTCATGTCTCCTAAAAGAAACGAAAACCTATCCCAGAATAAAGGGGTAAGTAGTGGTTCAAAGCTTCTCCACCTGCAGGAAATCAAGCTCCACCGGGGTTTCCCGCCCGAAAAGGGACAGAAGCACCTTGACCTTCCCCTTTTCCGAATTTATGCTGTCCACCACCCCGATAAAATCAACGAAGGGGCCATCGGTCACCCGAACACTCTGCCCCTCACGAAAACCAATCTTGAGCTTTGGTGCCTCAGCCTCCATCTGCCTCAAAATCTGATTAACCTCTTCCTCTCTTAGCGGAACCGGTTTATCGCCGCTACCAACAAAACCAGTAATACCCGGGGTATTACGTACTATCCCCCAGCTCTGGTCACTCATCTTCATCTGGATAAGGACATAACCCGGCAGTATCTTCTTAGTCACCGTCCGCTTCTGTCCACTTCTAACCTCAATCTCATCCTCAGTAGGGATAACTACTTGAGAGACCTCGCCTTCAGAGTCCATAAACCGGATACGTTGCTCTAAATTCTTCTTAACCCGTTCTTCATACCCGGAGTAGGTATGAACCACAAACCAAGCTTTTGACTTCTCCTCCACAAAACCTCACCAAAGCAAAATTTTAGAAAGACCTCAAAGTATAAAGTATATTTTCAAGTGAGATTCCTGATTAACAGATAACCCCAAGTGAAAACTCCATCTCAATCCAAATGGAAACCGATAGACTACTAGCCACCCAAAAAGAAGTTATTGACCAGGTCAGTAAAACCCAAATCCAGGAACCCTAAAGCCAGACCGGCAATAACCGTCATAATAAGGACGACACCGGTCAAATAGGCAGCCTCTGGCTTGGAAAGCCAAGTTACCTTCTTTAGCTCAGCTATAATATTGCCGAAGAAACGAGTTATTGAAAAGCCCCTTTTAGCTGTAGTAGTGACCGCACCTTTTGCCATAGTCGAAATCTCAACCCCATATAATTCTCAACTGCGCTGCTTTACCTCACCTCTCTATGAAGCCGCTGAACACGACAACGAGGGCAGTATTTTCTTAGCTCCAATCGTTGAGAGTCATTCCTTTTGTTCTTAGTGGTAGTATACGTCCTCTCCCGACACTCAGTACAGGCAAGGTGAATAATAATCCTGGCTTCAGCCTTCTTCGCCATAACTACTCAGTAATGCCGGTAATAGTACCCGCACCTACCGTTCTACCCCCCTCCCTGATAGCAAAACGCAAGCCTTTCTCCAGAGCTACGGGATAAATAAGTCTTAGCTTCATTTTTACATTGTCACCAGGCATAACCATCTCCACCCCCTCCGGCAGCTCGATACTTCCGGTAACATCCGTAGTCCTGATATAGAATTGGGGCTTATAGCCGTTAAAGAATGGCGTGTGCCGACCTCCCTCATCCTTACTCAAGACATAGATCTCGGCATCAGCTTCAACATGCGGTTTGATGGTACCTGGTGCCGCCAATACCTGACCCCGCTCTACCTCAGCCCGGTCTATACCCCGAAGCAGAGCCCCTACGGCATCCCCGGGCTCAGCATCATCCAATATTTTATGGAACATCTCCAGGCTGGTGGCCACTATCTTGCGGGGTTCGTGATGTAGACCGACTATCTCAACCTCGTCTCCGGGATGAATCACACCACGCTCGACTCTTCCTGTAACCACTGTGCCCCGACCCTTAATGCTAAAAACATCCTCTACCGGCATCAAGAAGGGCTGGTCCGTAGGTCGCGCTGGGATAGGAATATAGCTATCTACCGCATCCATCAGCTTCCAGATGGGCCCGCACCACTGACACTCCCGCTTACCACAGCCACACTCCAGAGCCTTAAGGGCACTCACCCTCACCACCGGTATTTCATCACCAAGAAACTCATATTTACTAAGCAGCTCCCTAATCTCCATTTCCACCAGCTCCAGAAGCTCCTCATCCTCCATCA
>DAOWJG010000121.1 GCA_030640485.1 Dehalococcoidales bacterium
ATTCGCTTGGAAAGTCAGCAGGTGGGGATTTGGGTTAGCGGACAGGGTGAGGCGACTGTTGTCCCTGATATCGCTATCTTAAGATTGGGTATTGAAGCTCAGGAGGCGACGGTAGCTGAGGCTCAAGCGGCGGCAGCGGCGGCTATGGGAGAGGTGATGACGGTTCTCACTGATAAGGATGTGGCGGAGCCAGATATTCAAACCCAGTATTTTAACATTCGCCAGATAACAAGATGGGATGATGAAGAAGGGCAGGAGATTGTCATTGGCTATCGAGTAACCAATGTGGTGAGTGCCAAGATAAGGGATATAGAGAAGGTTGGTGCTATCATTGATGCTGTCGCCGTGGCGGGAGGAGACCTTGCCCGCATTGATAGTATCGGCTTTTTTATAGATGACCTATCAGTCTATTATGAGGAGGCGAGGGAAAAGGCGATGGCGGATGCTGAGGCTAAGGCTGAGCAAATGGCAGAGCTAGCTGGTATCGAGCTGGGTAAGCCAACCTATATCTCTGAGGGTATTCAGATGCCACCCCCCATCTACCCGCGGGCTGAGTTCGGTATGGCGCCAGTGCCAGCACCCGCACTGCCAGAGACGCCAATCAGTCCCGGTGAGATGGAGATTAGTCTCATCGTTCAGGTAGCCTACGCTATTCTGGACTAATAGCCCTAGTAGTCGGCAGTAAATTCTAGATTACAGGAGGGGAAATAGAAATATGAGGGTCTGGAAATTAGCGGTGGTATCGGTACTGGCTCTCGGTTTGGTGTTAGGTATGGCGTCTCCGGCATTAGCGGCATCAGAGTGGGCATCGTTTCAGGGTGGCCACTTGCCACCTAGGGTGGTGAAAGGTGAGGTAGTTCGTATTGATGACGGCAAATCATCTTTTGTTGTTCAGTCTGGATGGCAGGAAGTTACCATATCGGTTGACAGCGCTACCAGATACTTCAAAGCACTGGCACCACCAAGAGTCGCTACTTCAACCCAACACCTGATGAAACCAACTGAGCCTGGACCAGGAGGGTTGGGGCTTATGGGAAGGTTTCATCGCTTGGTAGAAGGGGCATTGGCCCCTTGGGGGATTCCTGCCTTACTCCGACACCGGCTGGAGCTGGGAGAGCTGGTGCAAGAAGCGCCGGGTTTGGGGAGATGGCTTCGTCCTTTTGGTGAGGAAGCCACCTTTAATGACATTGCGGTCGGTAGCAGGGTAGTGGTGTGGGTAGTACCAGTTGATGAAGGTAACCCGCTGGCTAAGCGGGTATTGATTATTGAGCCTACCGCTTATCATCGCGTCTTGGGCACCGTTATCAATATTTCTCTAGGGGGTAAAACTATCACCGTAGCCCCGACTGGCGGAGGTGATGATGTTATCCTGAGCTACGATGAGAAAACCCGCTTCATTCTGCGTGGCACTACCAGCCTGGAGGAGGGTGAACAGGTACGTGCTGTCTATGATGAGGAGGGCATGGCGAGGGTAGTTGAGATGGTAGAAGGCTTGGACTAACTAGTGACTTGCCTATTAAAGTGCTTATTAAATACGAGGGGGCCTTCTCTAAGGTTCCCTCTTTGTTTTTACTCATATTGCCTTCTCAAGCCCACTTCAATTTCAAAGCAGGGTTGGCTGAGGCGGTTTTCCCTTGTTGTAGGGTAGACCAAGGTGCTTGTAGGCTAGTGGGGTGGCTAACCGGCCCCGAGGGGTTCTATCCAGAAACCCCAACTGTAAGAGATAGGGTTCGTAGATATCCATAATAGTATCGGCTTCCTCACTGATTGAAGCGGCAATGGTATCCAGTCCCACCGGACCGCCATTAAACTTGTCAATGATGGTATGCAGGACCTTATGGTCAATTTCATCTAAGCCGATGGGGTCGACTTCAAGCTTACCTAGTGCCTCAACGGCCACTGGCCTAGTAGCCGTACCATCGGCCATTACCTGAGCGTAGTCTCTGACTCGTTTGAGCAGTCGGTTGGCGACACGAGGGGTACCTCTTGCCCGTCGGGCTATCTCCTCTAAGCCTTTGTCTTCAGCCTTTACTCCAAGGATGCGTGCTGAGCGTTTGAGGATGGCTTCAATGGATGTCTGGTCGTAGAAGTCGAGGCGGTAGACAGCTCCAAACCGGTCTCGGAGAGGTGGACTCAGCAGGGCGAAGCGAGTAGTGGCCCCAATGAGGGTAAAGTTAGGTAGGTTTATCCTCAGGTTTTTGGCGCCGGGCCCCTTACCGATAATGATATCCAGGGCGAAATCCTCCATAGCGGGATATAACATCTCATCTACCGTCCGGTTGAGGCGGTGGACCTCATCAATGAAGAGCACATCCTGACTGCGAAGGTTGGTTAAGATGGCGGCCAGATCTCCGGTGCGCTCTACTGCTGGACCGGAGGTAATCTTGATATTAACCCCCATCTCGCTGGCTATAATGTGAGCCAGGGTGGTCTTACCTAGACCGGGCGGCCCGTAGAGCAGGATATGGTCCAGAGCCTCACCCCTGCCCTTAGCGGCGGCGATAGCTATGTTCAAATTCTCCTTGATCCTGGCCTGTCCCACAAAGTCAACTAGGCATCGTGGTCTGAGGCTACTGTCAAGCGAGGTGTCATCAGCACTGAGTTTGCCGGATACAATACGGTTTGTTGTCATCTCACTCATTGTGTTCTTATTCAAATAGTAGTGTCTATCTTATTTACTCCTTGCCTTTAATTAGTTCTTGATACTTAGTCTCATTATATCACATCTTGGCTCAAGCCAGTTTATGGGCTGGGTGGGGTAAAGAGAGCCTTTATCGTGGGGAGATTAATAGAGCAACTCGGCAAAGAGTAAAGCCGCCCCATTGAAATAGGGCGGCTCTTATCTCTTAAAAACCATCAAGCTAGGATAAGAAATGCTAGATAGTTAACTCCTCCTCACCCTCTTTAACTGAGACGGCTAACCCCACCTCTCCCTCTTTAGCTGGCGGTAGCTCTGGTACCTCTTCCTCAGAGGCTGGGTAGTGGGCGGGAATCAATTTCCCAATGATTACATTTTCCTTAAGCCCGATCAGTCTGTCTATCTTGCCCGAAACCGCGGCTTCAGCGAGCACTCTGGTGGTCTCTTGAAAGGAGGCCGCGGCTAGCCAGCTATAGGTATTCAGTGAGGCCCGAGTTATACCCATTAATACAATGTGGGCGGTGGCTGGTTCACCCCCCTCAGCCAGCACCTTAGCATTAATGTCCTCATAATGGAACCTATCTACCAGTTCCCCAGGGATTAGCTCGGTATCACCTGAGGAATCAATATAGACCTTGGCCAGCATCTGATGGGCAATAACCTCAATATGCTTATCGTTTATGTTCACCCCTTGGGAGCGGTATACTTTTTGTACCTCATCAACTAGGTATTGCTGGACTGCCTCCCTGCCCAAAATATGCAATATATCCTG
>DAOWJG010000036.1 GCA_030640485.1 Dehalococcoidales bacterium
GCCGTCCAGGTAGGGACAGCTAGCTTTACCAACCCTCGGGCTCCCCTTGAAGTCCTGGAGGGAATAGAAAGTTTTATGAAAAAAGAGGGGATAGAGGATATAGCTGAACTTGTCGGTGTTGCCCGACACCCCTCATCTCTATAATAACTAGGTCTTATTAATGAAAGATATCCTGTCGCCAGAATCTATTACCTGTAATCTGGAGACCCGTTTTATCGGGCAGAGGGTTTTATACTATCCTAGCTTAGCGTCAACCAACGAGGTAGCCAAAGAGAAGGCCCGGCGGGGAGCGGTAGCGGGCACAGTTGTTGTTGCCGGGGAGCAAACAGCGGGGAAGGGGCGGAGGCAGCGAGTTTGGCTATCACCTGAGGGTAGTATTGCCCTGTCGGTTATTCTCTATCCTGGCTTAGGCTGTTTGCCTCCCCTTATTATGCTGGCGTCTCTAGCGGTAGTCCGCAGTATTGAGGCAGTTACCGCTCTCAAGCCACAGGTTAAGTGGCCTAACGATGTGCTGATTAACACTAGGAAGGTGTCTGGCATTCTAATTGAAAGCGAGGTGCGGGGAGACGCTGTGGACTATGCTGTTATTGGCATCGGAGTGAATGTTAACCTCAGAATTTCAGATTTCCCGGAAATAGTGCCCACGGCTACCAGTCTCTCTGATGAGCTGGCAAGAGACGTCTCTCGGCTAGATTTAATAAGAAGACTCTTAGTTGAGGTAGAAACATTGTACCTAGCGCTGCTGTCTAAGGGGCCTATTTACGAGGCATGGCGGGATAGTTTAGTCACCCTGGGTAAAGAGGTTCATGTCGAGTCAGGCGATGCTACCTATGATGGTATAGCTGAATCAGTAGCCAGGGACGGTAGTCTATTGCTTCGCCGCCCGGATGGCGGCCTGAGCCGGATTGTGGCTGGTGATGTTACCTTACGCCACCGAGTATAGATACACCCCGCTGGGAATATAATTCATTAGGCCCACCCCCTATCCCCCCTCCCTTAGCCAAGGGGGGGATAGGGATGAAGCCTCTCTTCTAGATTTTTACTCATTACCTAATAGCAAGATTAACACACGGCACAGTGTGTGTAGGGCTTTGCCCCCTCAGGTTTTCTGTTAAACGGCCTCGTTTCCGTCTTCTAGCTACTTGGTTTCTTCCTCTTCTCCTGAACCTAGAGCCTTAGAGAATTTGGTAAAGGCTTCGAAGATATTTATCGGCAGAGGGAAGATAATAGTGCTGTTCTTCTCGGCAGCTATCCCGGTTAGTGTTTCCAGATAGCGGAGCTGCAGGGTGGTTGGCTCTCTAGCGATGATTGCTCCGGCTTGAGCCAGCTTCTCTGAGGCTTGGAGCTCACCCTCAGCGTGGATGATTTTGGCTCGTCTGTCTCTTTCGGCTTCAGCCTGAGCTGCCATGGAACGCTTCATCGTGTCCGCTAGCTCAACCTCCTTAATCTCTACCGTGCTAACCTTCACTCCCCACGGGTCAGTCTGTTCATCAATTTGCTTTTGTAGGATTTGGTTGAGCCGCTCCCTCTCCGACAGTAGTGCGTCAAGTTCCGATTGTCCCAGGACACTGCGCAGCGTTGTTTGGGATATCTGTGAGGTGGCTCTAATGAAATCTAGGATCTTAACTACCGAGGCTTCCGGGTCAACCACCCTGAAGTAAACGACGGCATTCACCCGGACGGTAACATTGTCCTTGGTGATTACCTCCTGATAGGGGACATCCATGGTTATTACCCGGAGGTCAACCTTCACCATCCGGTCAACGAAGGGAATGATGATGAATATACCCGGGCCCCTAGCGCCGACGAGACGTCCCAGGCGGAAGATAACCCCGCGCTCGTATTCCCTAAGGATTTTAATTGATGCTGGCAGGAATATGGCCAAGAGTATCACAATTAGAACGATAGCCCATATTGGCATTTTTACATCTCCTTTGTTTTTATTTTTTGCTTACATGTAGTTTAAGTCCTTCAGTCCTGGTTATAATCACCTCCTCACCGGGCTTTGCCTCGCCCTGGTCTAATGTTGCTGTCCAGAGTTCACCTTTATAGAAGACGGTTCCTTCAGGTTTAAGAGCTGCCCTTACGATGGCTGTCTTGCCGGCTAGTTCTTCCCGGCCGGTTGTTGTCTGCTGTTGGTGGGAGCGAACCACCTTGTAGATTATAAAGGCAGTAATGCTACCGAGGACAGCGGCTATGGTTGGAATTACCCATGGATCTGGTTGAAACAATGTCGGCCTCCCACTAAATAAGATTAGGAGGCCAATAACCAGTGAGGCTATGCCTCCCCCAGTAAATATACCAAAGCTGGCGGTAAAAAACTCGGCGACAAACAGACCGCCCGC
>DAOWJG010000156.1 GCA_030640485.1 Dehalococcoidales bacterium
AGGTTCTCGGCTCATACATCCCCTAAAAATGAAGCTCCATGGCTCTTGGAGGGCAGGCCATTAGGCAAATCCCGCAGACTAAACATTTCTCATCGTCAAAGGCGACTCGCCGGGTAACAAGGTCAAGCTCAAAGGCACCGGCCGGGCAGATAGTGACACACGCGCCACAATGGGTACACCTTTCCTCGTTACGAATAACACCCTGGCTAAGCGATTGTATTCTCAGCCCCGTTTTGGTTAGGTACCTGATGCCTCTATCATAGTCGGCTTGTTCACCTCTCAACTCTAATACCATCAGGCCTTCCTCATCCGGGGTGATTGAAGCCTTCAGGATATTAAAATCAAGGTTATACTCCTTAACCAGCCGACTCACTATCGGTTGGTCTACCAGGCGCCTTGGGAAACGGAGAACTATTTTTTTAGCGACAGCCATTGATACCACCTACCGCCAGTTTGCTAAGCACGAGTTTGCATCGTAGCCACCTTAATATTATAATTACCCTGTCTGAAAAGCAAGTAATCGGGTGAACAAAAGGTTAAATCAAAACTTCTTTGTATTGTTTCCTTAAGTTCTGCCACCAACGAAACTGAGAACGCAGGAGTAACGGCTGTCGTCTCATACTACTATGACCTTGCACTGCGAAACAGCGGTGAGCTTTTGGGTCAAATTGCCAGCCGGGTATCGTTAGTCTTAAAGTTGTTAGATAAACAAATTGCCAAGCAGGGATTACAATGAGTAAGACGCTAGCAGAAAAGATATTGAGTGCCAAGTCGGGGAGTGAAGCCAAGGCGGGCGACATTGTCATTGCTAAGTTAGACCTGGTTTTTGTCCAGGACATCACCGGACCATTAACCGTGAGACAGTTCCAAGCCGCTGGCTTTAAACATCCAGCTAATTCCCTGAAGGCGATTCTGTTCCTTGACCATGCGGCCCCCAGTCCGAATCGGGAGCTAGCTAATGACCATATGCTTCTCCGTGACTTTGCCCGCAAGATCGGCTGTCTGCTCTCCGATGTTGGTGAGGGTATCTGTCATCAAATAGTAGCCGAATCTTTAGCTAAACCCGGTGATTTAATTATCGGCGCCGATTCCCACACGGTAACTGCTGGTGGGCTGGGGGCTTTTGCTTGTGGGATGGGCTCAACCGACGTGGCCGTCGCCCTCGCCCTGGGTAAAACCTGGTTCCGCGTACCTGAAAGCATCAGGATAGCCCTCTCAGGGAAGTTTGCCCACGGGGTCTATGCTAAAGACCTGATCCTTTACCTTATTGGACAAATTGGAGCCGATGGCGCTACCTATAAGGCTCTGGAGTTTAGCGGTGACACGGTGAGCACGATGAGTATCCCGGACCGCCTTACGATAGCTAATATGGCGGTAGAAGCTGGGGCTAAGGTCGGACTCTTTCCCAGTGATGAGGTAACCCGGGATTATCTCAAAACACAGGGCAGAGGTAACGACTATCAACTACTCTCCCCCGATGACTCAGCTAGCTATGAACAGACGATTGATATTAATGTGGCCGAGCTTGAGCCAGTGGTTGCTAGGCCTCATACCGTGGATAATATGACTCTAGTCAGGGAGCTTAAAGAAACCAAAATCCACCAGATATTTATTGGCACCTGCACCGGTGGCCGTCTGGATGACCTGGCAGTAGCCGCCAGCATCCTACGAGGTAAGCAGCGTCACGAACAGACCAGATTGGTGATTGCCCCGGCGTCACGAGGAGTTCTGCTAGCGTCAATAGCAGCTGGCTATATCCAGACCCTGCTTCAGGCGGGAGCCATTATTCTACCGCCGGGTTGTGGACCTTGCCTTGGCCTCCACCAGGGAGCGCTGGGAACTGGCGAAAGTTGCCTGTCCACGGCAAACCGAAACTTTAGGGGCCGGATGGGTAACCCTGAGGCCTTCGTCTATCTGGGCAGTGCGGCTACCGCGGCGGCTACCGCAGTTAAGGGTAAAATCATCGACCCTAGAGAGCCTTTGAACTAACGTCGGAACACCTACTTAAGAAGGTTTTACAAAGACTACCAGGCCAGTATTTAGAACAGATTTTATACAGATTCTAGGCAGAGAGTTTAAGAGGAGGATTTATAAAT
>DAOWJG010000117.1 GCA_030640485.1 Dehalococcoidales bacterium
ACCGTGATGATGGTGCTTACCCCGGAATCCCGGGCCCTGACAATGACGTCCGTCCGGTCTTTATTGAAGGGAGCCATATCTAGATGAGCATGGGTATCTACTATGGAGAGCTTCGCCCTAATCGGTTCGCCCGCTCCTCTGTAACAATGTCCTACCAGATTGTCGTTACCTTATTATCAGTCAATAAGAAATATTGATAGCCCCTTCTTTTGATTACCCACCATCGGTGAGTAATTCCAATAATTGGGGACTATCAATACAAAACAACTACCCCTCACCACAATATCTCAAATTAGCAGTGGTTACATTTGAGGTAATAAACAGCTAATTGTGAGGGGAGCCATTTTATATGCCTCCCCTGCCGAACATCTTAAGCCTAGGCTTTACCGATACGGAATACCTTAGTTCCGCAGGTAGGGCATTCCCCCTGAGTGGCTGGACGCTTATTCTTCATGGTAATAGACTTGGGGTTTTTGATTTCAACCTTTTTTCGGCACTTCACACAATACGCCTGCACCATTTTTTGACCTCCTTATTGGTAAGACCTCAGGCAAGAGAGTATCACATAGCCAGGCATTAGTCAATAGGTTTTCCCCGAGATTATCTAAAAATCCTTAAAAAATCCTGGCGCTAGCTAGTCAGCCAGCCTTAAAGCATCACTTAAATCAAAATCCAAAGACCAGAAATGATACGGTAGGATCTAAACTCCATTTAGTTTCCCCAACTCCCTCTCCTGTGCTAAAATTCTCGTGCCGGGCTAGTCCGTTTTGGCTAGCCCTAGTGGTGTTTGGGGAAGAAAATGTCTTTAGACATAACCAAATTATTACACCTCATTAGCGAAATGCCGGCCTACTGCCAGCTTGTAGATGAGCTACGTCAGTCAGACAATAGTACCAGAGTGACGGTGCTCGATGCCGCCAAGCCCTACCTTATAGCAGCTCTATACCAAAATCTAAAAAGACCGGTGTTTGTAGTTACCGCACAACCAGAGGATGCCAAAAAGCTCTATGAACAGCTCTCAACCTGGTATAGCTCTACCCAGTTAAGACCCTTTCCCGAGCCGGATGCTCTCCCTTACCAGCGTATTGCCTCCGACACTTCTGCCGAGCTGGAGAGGCTCCAGGTACTTTCGGCTCTAGCCAATCTGGATGGAGAGCAAAATGCCCCCCTTATTATTACTTCAGCCCTGGCACTTATGCAGAAGGTAGTCTCGCACTGCAATTTCACCGCCACCTTCCACACCATAAAAGTGGGGCAGGACACAGAACCACTTAGCCTGCTGAAACGGTGGCAGGCTATGGGCTACAAGCTGGAAAACACAGTGGAGGTGCCGGGCACTATCAGCCACCGGGGGGGCATTATTGACATCTATCCACCCCCCAGTGACCTGCCAGCGAGACTAGAGTTCTATGGTAACACGGTAGAGAGTATCCGTCTCTTTGACCCGGCAACCCAGCACTCGCAGGCGACAGTGCCCCAAGTAGCTATTACCCCGGCAACAGAACTGTTAACCCCCCTATTAAGCAATAAAGCCGAGCTAGAGCAGACCCTGAGTAGCATTGACCTGAAAAACTGTAATCCTGAGGTGCGTGCCCAGTTCCAGCAAGACTTTTCCATGTTAGTTGACAAGCAGCAACCGAGCAACATGCAGTTTTATGCGCCGCTGTTTAATGCGGGCAGCATCCTGAGCTATCTATCCCGGGATACGCTGATAATACTTAACGAACCCCAGAGCCTTAAATCAGCCGCCGAAGACCTAAAGGCTAAAGCCGACGAGCTACGCACTGAGAAGTTACCCCGAGGTGAGCTGCCGCCTAATTTTCCCGTTCCCTATTTCAGCTGGAAGGAGCTTGAAGCAGAAATAATGAACCGTCAGTGTCTAGCACTGGCTACCTGGGACACAACTTCCGATAAGAAACCACACCGCTTGAACTTCACTCCGGCTCCCAGCTATGCCGGACAGCTACCAGCGCTTATCAGGAAGACTAAAAAGCTCTTAAGCCAGAAACACCGACTTATCCTTATCAGTCGTCAGGCCAGCCGCTTGTCAGAGCTACTTAACGAAGAAGATATCATCGCCCCACCCTTAAGTGAAATCAGAGAGATACCTCCCCCCGGCTCACTAACTCTAGTCCAGGGTTCACTGGCTGAGGGCTGGATTATGAATAGCAACACCCACCTGCTGACTGATTATGAAATCTTCGGTTTTATTAAGGAGCGCCGACTGGTCAGGAAACGCCCGGTGCCGCATCAGAAACTCCTTACCGAGCTAACTCCCGGCAACTACGTGGTGCATATTGAGCATGGTATCGCCAGATTTAAGGGCCTGACTACTATGCACACCAACAGCAGCCAGAAGGAATACCTGGTGCTACAATATGCGGCGGGCGATAAGCTTTATGTCCCTACCGACCAGATATATCGCTTGAGCCGCTATGTAGGCGCCAGCGACCGGCCACCAGTATTAAGCCGACTGGGCACTCAGGAGTGGACACGAATCAAAGAGAGGACCAGAGAGGCCGTAACAAGTATTGCCCAGGAGCTATTAGCCCTCTATGCTGCCCGTGGCGTTGTAGCCGGCTTTGCCTTTTCCCCCGATACCGTATGGCAGCAGGAGCTTGAGGCTTCCTTCCCCTATGTGGAGACTCCAGACCAGATGGAGATTCAAAAGCAGGTAAAAGAGGACATGACCGAAGCCAAGCCTATGGACAGACTGGTCTGCGGGGATGTGGGCTACGGTAAGACAGAGATAGCCATTCGAGCCGCCTTCAAGGCAGTGATGGACGGTAAGCAGGTGGCGGTGCTGGTGCCGACTACCGTGCTCGCTCAGCAGCACTTTGCTACCTTCAGCCAGAGACTAAGTGCTTTCCCGGTAAGAATCGGGGTCTTAAGCCGATTTAAGACGCCCAAAGAGCAAAGTGCTATCCTTGACGGGCTGGCTAACGGCAGGGTGGACATCTGCATCGGTACTCACCGGCTACTGCAACCGGATGTAGCCTTCAAGGATTTGGGGCTACTCATCATTGATGAAGAGCAACGCTTTGGCGTCGCCCATAAGGAATACCTTAAGCAGATGAGGCGGGAGGTAGACGTCCTTACCCTGAGCGCCACCCCCATCCCCCGCACCCTCCACATGTCCCTGGTAGGGGTAAGAGATATGAGCACCATGGAGACTCCTCCCGAAGACCGCCTGCCGATAAAAACCTATGTTGCCGAATATAATGACCGGCTAATCAGGGAAGCCATACTCAGAGAGCTGGAACGAAATGGTCAGGTCTTCTTCGTTCACAATCGGGTTCAAAGCATAGCCCTTGCCGCCAGCAAGCTCCAGTCGCTGGTGCCTGAGGCGAAAATAGCCATCGCCCACGGTCAAATGCCCGAGGCAGAACTGGAGACGGTGATGGCTGACTTTGCCCGGGGTAAAAGCGACATTCTGGCATGCACCACCATTATTGAAT